>CAYMEJ010000006.1:0-35307 GCA_964389735.1 uncultured Muribaculaceae bacterium | reverse complement strand
AAAAAGGAATAAATAATTAATTTATTCTTTTTTTATGTTACAAAAAATGATATAATATATATTAGTATATTAATAATAATAGAGGTTAAAATAATGAGAAGAAAAAAACAAAAAAATGGTGCTTTTACATTAATAGAACTATTAGCAGTAATAGTTATTTTAGGTGTCATTTTAACTATAGGAACTCAACTTTATAATAGTTATATTAATTCAAGTAGAGAAAAAGCTTATAGAATAATGGAAAACTCTATTAGAAGTGCTGCAATATCTAAATTAACAAAATATCCAACACTTACAGTTGGTGAAACTATAGTTTTTTCAGCAGAACAACTAATAAATGATAAATTACTAAATAATTTAACTGATCCAGTAAGCGAAAATTTTTGTAATGAGAAAAAAACTTATATAAAGATAGATAATAATTCTAATAATAGTTTATTAGACAAATATAACTATACAGTATGTTTAATTTGTAGCCATTATGAAAGTAGTACCTGTTTAGAAGAAAATCCTTTAAATTTATCAATTCCAGTTATTAAAGCTACATCAAAAGAAAATAAAGAAATTAAAAATAATGGATGGTCATATTCTGAATATGTTAAATTAACTGCTAATTATTATAATTTTGATAATAAAGATTTAATATATACTTGGTACAAAAATAATAGTGTTATAACAAATGCAAACACTAATTCAATCACTATCAATGAGACAGGTACTTATAAAGTAAATATAAATGGTAAATTATCAAAAGAATTTTCAATTAAATTTGATAAAACAAAAGCAAATTTAGCAGTATCATATGCTAATTCTGCTAAAACAATAAAAATATCTGCAAATGCATCAGATGACGAATCTGGTATAATTGGATATCAATATAGTAAAGATAATGGTAATTCATGGACAAAAATTACAACAAATAACGCTTATACATATAAAAATTTAAGAACAGACAATTACAAATTAAAAGTAAGAGTAATTAATGGTGCATCAAATATAACTGAAAGTGAGACAATAGAACTTTATGTAGATGAAACATCAGCACCAACATTTGTAATTACTCCAAGTGAAGGATGGAGTCAATATAAAGATATTCAAATTAATTACAACGGAATAGGTAATTACCTATTAAAAGTTACAAGGAATTCCAATATAAACGTAAAAGCTCAAGAATGTAGTAAAGTAACTAATAAATCAGTAATATGTGATGGTAAAATAACAAACAATAAAATACTAGCAAACGTTTGGTATAAAGTAACAGAAAGTCCAAAATTACACTTAATTGAAAATACAACCATAATTACTCAAGTAAATGATGGAAATAAATATTTTTCTAGTAGTACTCAATCAATTACTAGTATTGACAACACTAAGCCATCATTTGTAGATGTAGAAAACTACCAAGCAAGTCAAAATAGCATTAAAGTAACTGCAAAAGCAATAGATAGAGAATCTGGTATTTATGGATATCAATTCAGTGAAGATAATGGTGAAACATGGACTAAAATTAAAAAAACTAATACATATACTTTTTATGATCTAAGAAAAAGTACATCATATAATATTAAAATACGTGCTATTAATAATACCTATCAAAATAATGGAATAAATAAAAAAAATTATTTAGATAGTAAAACAATTCCAATATCAACTTCAAACTTAAGTTTGCCAACATTTACTGTAACTCCACCAATACTATGGTCAAAAGATAAAACAGTTAAAGTTAATTTTACTGGTGTTAAATACATGTTAATTAAAACAACTACATCAGCAAAAATCAATGTAGCAGCAACACCATGTGATTCAGTAATTGGAACTACTTCTAGTTGTACAGGTAAATCAGTAGCAACAAATCAAATGTTAGAAGCAAATACTTGGTATAAAGTGGTATCAGTACCAACTTTAACTTATACTTCAAGTGGTTCAATATTAGCAATGATTACTAATGAAACAACAGATATTTTAACATCTACTCAAACAATATTAAACATAGATCCAACACCACCACAAAATGTTGGACTAACTTATACAAAAACAACTAAATCAATGACCATAACTGCATTAGGAGAAGATAACGAATCAGGTATTTATGGATATCAATTTAGTATAAATAATGGCAGTAGTTGGTACCCAGCAAATAATAAAGTACAAGAAAGTAAAACTTATTTTTTAGATAATTTACCAAAAAATACTACTTATAATGTAAAAGTAAGAGTAGTAAATAATACATTTGGTGGAAATGGATATGTCGCATCAGCATATACTACTTCTAATACAGAAAAAATAATTACTAATAATTTAATAATTCCAACATATACATCAATACCAGCAAGTGGATGGAGTCAATCAAAACAAATAAATGTAAATTTCAACGGAGAAGGAAATTATTTGTTTTACACGCCAATTAATTTAAAAATCAATGTACCAGCAACAATGTGTGAAACAACACCAACTGCAAATATTGATTCATGTAATTCAATATACTTTTATGGAAATACTGAAATCATAGGAGGTTATTGGTATTTAGTAGATTCAAGTTTTACTTTTAAAATAGAAGATCAATTAAATACAACAGGATATACATTTAAAGCAATGTTAAATGATGGAAAAAATTATTTATCCGCTTCTACATTTACAGTAAATCAAATAGATAGAACTCCACCAACTGAAGCTGATTTCACATTTACAACAAAAAGTGATTCTATAACAATAACTGCAACTGGAAAAGATCCAGAATCAGCAATTGGAAAATATGAATTTAGTATAGATGATGGAAAAACTTGGTATACAAATGAAAGTAAACCAACAACCAATGTATATACATTTAATAAAATAAAAACAGGTACTTATAAAGTAAGGGTAAGATTAACTAATGGAACTAGTAATAACGAAAAAGTTAATGACTTGAATTCATTAATAACGGATTCAAAGAATGTAACAGTATCCGAAATGATAACACCAACATTTACACCAGCCCCATCAAGTGGATGGACTAGAGAAAGAAAAGTAGTTCTTAAATATACAAAGCCTACAGGTGTCACACCAGCATATTACTTTAAAGTAACATCTCCTGAAGTATTATCAAACTACGCAGTATATGAATGTAGTGAATTTAATGGAATAACAGCAACATGTTTACCAACTACAACAGCAGCAAATACAGTATTAAAGACAAATATTTGGTATAAAATAACAGCATCTCTAACTCCAACCTTAACATTTAGAAGTGATGGTGCTGTAATTACAAATATTACAGATGGAACTAATTATATAGATAGTTCTACTTTAGTTGTAAATCCGATAGATAGAACTCCACCAGATGTCCCAACATTAACATATAGTAATACTGCAACAACTCTAACCTTAACAGCGCATGCTAATGACAATGAATCTGGCATTATTAAATATCAATTTAGTAATAACGGTGGAACTAATTGGTATCCATCAAAACCACAAGAAGATCCAACATATACATTTACAAACTTATCAATAGGTGGATCTTATAAGATGAAAGTACGTGTTTATAATGGAACTTATATTAATGATTCAGCAAGTGTCACATATAATTTTACAGATAGTATAGTAGAATCTTTATCAACAATAGTTGGAACACCAACATTTGTAGTAACACCTGCAAATGGATGGAAAAATTCAAAAACTGTAAAAGTTACATTTACTGGTACAGGTTCTTATTTTATAAAACCAACAGTAAGTGTAAAAACAAATATTACAGCAACAGAATGTGAAAATGTAAATGGTAATAATTTTACGCTTACTACAACAAAAGTAGCAGCTAATGGAATGTTAAATGCAAATACTTGGTATAAAGTTACCAGTAGTCCAACCTTAACAATGACAGAAACAGGAACTATAATTACTCATGTAACAAACACGATAAATTATATAGGAGGAGAATCAATAACTGTAACACAATTTGATTCAACAGCACCACTAAATGCAGATTTCACATATGTAGCAGAAGGTAACCAAATAACTGTAACTGGATTATCTGAAGATTTAGAATCAGATATTTATGGATACCAATTTTATATTGGTACCAGTCCTACTAGTCAATCATTAAAAGTAACTCAAACAAATCCAACATATACATTTACTAACTTAATAGGTGCAACTCAATATTATGTAAAAGTAAGAGCAATTAATAATAATTATCCTAATTTAGGATTAACTGATTCATTAGTATTTAAAGAAAGTATTATAAAACCAATCAAAACTACTGTAGCAACGCCAACATTTACTGTAACGCCACTAAGTGGATGGACTAATTCTAAAACATTAAAAGTAGGTTTTTCAGGAAAAGGTTCGTTTTTTGTAAAACCAACAGTAAATGTAAAAACAAATATTGCAGCAACTGAATGTGAAAGTGTAACTAATAATAATTTTACACTTGCTACAACAAAAGTAGCAGCTAATGGAATGTTAAATGCAAATACTTGGTATCAAATAAGTGGTACTCCAACATTTACATTTACTAAATCAGGCACAATGATAACCCATGTTACCGATGGAGTAACATATGTATCAGGAATAACATATACAATATCAGAAATTGATTTAACACCACCAGATGTTCCAACTTTTACATATACAAATACTTCTAAAAGTATTACTGTAGAAGCAATAGGAAAAGATAATGAATCAGGTATTAAAGGATATCAATTTAGTAGCAATGGAGGTACAAGTTGGACAACATTACAAACTAGCCCAATTTATACTTTTGATAATTTAGTAAAAAACACTAAATATAAAATAAAGGTAAGAGCAATTAATAATAATAATCCTAATTTAGCTCTTACTCATGCAGCAGTATATAAAGATAGCATAATTCAAGAAATAACTACTAATAACCTAACACTACCAACATTTATAGTAACACCTGCAAGTGGATGGAGTCAAAATAAAACAGTTGCAATAAATTTTAATGGTGAAGGTACTTACATGATTTATACAACAATATCTGCGCCAATAAACAAAGATGCAACATTATGTACTAGTTCAATAGCAACTACATGTACAGGTGAAGTACTACCAGCTGGTAGTAATTTAACAGTAAACAAATGGTATAAAGTAGAAGAAAATGTTGTTATAGATTATAAAACTACAATAAAAAGTGGATCATCAGCTACTTTATACGCACAAGTTCACGATGGGAAAAACACAACAGGAAATGCAACTCAAACAATAACTTTAATAGATCCAACAGCACCAAATATCCCAACATTTACTTATACATATACAACAACAACAATTACAATTAATGCAACAGGTGTTGATTCAGAATCAGGAATAACTAAATATGAATTTAGTATAGATGATGGTAATACTTGGTATACAAATGCAACTCCAACAACTAAATCATATACATTTAAAGATTTAGAAACAAAAAATTATAAATTAAAAGTAAGAGTATATAATGGAACAGTTGCCAATAATACAACAAACACATATACAGATAGTGAAACTAAAGAATACTATTTAATAGGGATAGTTGAACCTACATTTAAAATAACACCAGCAACTAATTGGTCTAATAAAAAAACAATTGTGTTAACATATACAAAAGGTTCAATGACAACTCCTTCATATTACTTCAAAGTAACTTCATCTAATGTAACATCAAATTATGCAGTATATGAATGTAGTGAATTAAATGGAACAGAGTCAACATGTTTAGCAACTACAACAGCCGCTAATACAACATTAAAGACAAATGTTTGGTACAAAATAACAGCATCTACAACTCCAACACTTACATTTAATGAATCTGGAACAATAATGACTCATGTAAGTGATGGAACAAATTATAGTAATAGTTCATCTTTAACTGTAACTCAAATAGATAGAACTTCACCAAACATTCCAACTTTTACATATACTAATACATCAAATGGAATAATTATTACTGCAAATGCTAATGATTCTGAATCAGGTATTTATGGATATCAATTCAGTAGTAATGGTGGAACAAACTGGTATCCATCAATTCCTCAAGAAAGTCCAATTTATACATTTACAAACCTAGCAGTAACAGGAACATATAAATTAAAAGTTAGGGCAATAAATAAAAATTATCCTAACTTAGCAATATCAGCAGCAAATAAATTATTCTTATTTAATGAAAGTGATATTGAAACATTAACATTAACACCACTTGAAATACCAACTTATGAAACAAAAACAATAACAGGATGGATTCATGATAAAACAGTTAAAATTAATTATAATGGTTTAGGAGCATATTTATTCTATACTAGTTTACCAGTAACTATAAATAAACCAGCAACATTATGTACATCAGTTTCAGCTGGGCCTTATACATGTGCAAGTACAGTATATGAACCAAATACACCATTAGTAGGAGGTAAATGGTATTTAGTACCAGATGATATTGAAGTTAATATAACAAATAATAGTACTAGTTTAATAGGAAGAATTAATGATGGAACAAATTATAAAGCAGCTTCAACTTTAGCAGTAACTAACGTTGATTCAGTAAAACCAGTTATTACTAAAGTAACTCCAACAGTGACAACAAATACATTACAGTTAACAGTTAGTACAACTGATGCTCTATCAGGAATCAGTAAAATTGAATATAGTATAGATGATGGAAAAACTTGGTATACAAATTCAACTCCAACAGTAACAAATTATAAATTTACTAACTTACCATCAGGTATATATCATACAAAAGTAAGAGTAAGTGATAAAACAATTGATAATAGTCCATCAACTTGCTATACAGAAGTATCAAATGACTTTGAAGTAACTGGAATAATTGAACCTATATATAAAGTAGCACCAGCAACTAATTGGGCAGCATCAAAAACAATAACTACTACATATACAAAAGGAGCAATGACAACTCCAATATATTATTTTAAAGTAACATCCCCTGAATCTACAATAAATGTTGCAACATATGAATGTAGTGAATTAAATGGAGTAAGATCAACATGTACAACAACAGCAACAAAAGCTAATACAATATTAAAAGCTAATACTTGGTATAAATTTGCAAATCAAACAGCTGCGACATATTCGCCAATATTTACATTTAAAGAATCAGGAACAATAATGACACATGTAACTGATGGAACTAATTATAGTAATAGTTCGTCTCTAACAGTAACTCAAGTAGATAAAACAGCACCTACAGAATCAACATTTACTTATACAAATGATTCTAATTCAATTACAATTACAGCAAATGGTGTTGATCCTGAAAGTGGAATTACAAAGTACCAATTCTTTAATGGAACTACAGTAATAGCAACACAAGATTCGCCAACATTTGTATACAAAAATCTAGGTACAGGAACTTATAAAATAAAAGTAAGAGTATTTAATGGAAATTATGCTAATCAACCATCATTAGTTACTACTTATAAAGAATCAGTAGTTCAAACAATTGCTCTTACACAATTAGATGTTCCAATTTTTACAACTGATCCAATAACAGGATGGATTCATGATAAAACAGTTAATTTAACATATACTGGATTAGGTGCTAAATTAATAAAAGTAACAGGCGAAGCTAAATTAAATATAAATGCCACAACATGTAAAAGTGTATCGTTACCAACATATATATGTGATGGTGAAGTGATTCCAGCTGGAACTAATTTAACAACTAACATTTGGTACTTAATAGAAGAAAATCCAATTATTAATGTAACTAAAAATTCAACATTATATGCAACAATCACAGATTCAAAAAATTATAAAAATTCTACAACAATGTCAGTTACTAATGTTGATTCGAGAGTACCAACTATAACAAAGGTTACACCAACTATAACTACTAATTCATTAAATTTATTAGTTTCTGCAACTAAATCAGATTCACCTATAACAAAATATGAATTTAGCATAGATAATGGAAAAACTTGGACGATAAATACTAATACATTGACTAATAGTTACATGTTTAAAGGTTTAATTGCCGATAAAACATATCCAGTTAAAATAAGAGTGTATAATTCAACATGTAGTAATAGTCCAACAACATGTTACAATACATATTCTCAAGATATAAAACTTGCTGAAGTGTTATTACCAACATTTAAAATAACTCCACCAACCGGATGGACAGCATTAAGAAAAATAACTACCACATATACAAAAGGTTCAATAACTACGCCAACATATTATTTTAAAGTTATTTCAGATAATGCAATAGTAAATGCCACGACATATCAATGTACTGAATTAAATGGTGCAACATCAACTTGTACAACAACAGCAACCGCTGCTAACACAACATTAAAAACAAATACTTGGTATAAATTTGCAAATCAAACAGCTGCAACATATTCACCAATATTTACATTTAAATCTGATGGTACAATTATTACTCATGTAAGCGATGGTCAAAATTATGCTGGTGGAGCAACAATAACAACTTCTAATATAGACCTAACAGCACCAACTGATGCAAGTCTAACTTATACAGCTAATTCAAATAGTATTACAGTAACTGCAACAGGAAAAGATTTAGAATCAGGAATAGGTGGATATCAATTTAGTAATAATGGAGGTAGTACTTGGACTACATATCAAACAAATCCAACATACACATTTAGTAATTTAACAGCCGGTACTACTTATAGCGTATTAATAAGAGCAATTAATAATAATTATCCAAATGATGCTCTATCAACTACTACAAATTATAAACAAACTGCAATAACTAAAATTACAACTACCGCTCTAATAGCACCAGTAATTACCACAATAGAACCAACAACATGGGCACATGATAAAACGTATACAATTGCTTATAATGGACTTGGTGCATATTTATTTAATGTTACTGGTACAGCAAAAGCAAATCAAGATGTAATATTATGTTCAGCAGTTGGAAGTGGAACTTATACATGTGATGGTGAAACAATTAAAAAAGATAATATTTTAACACCAAATAAATGGTATATGACACCAGCTACTACTAATATTAATTTCACAACAACAGGTACAATAAATGCTAGAGTTAATGATGGTAAAAACATAAAAACTGCACCTGCCTATACAGTATCAAAAGTAGATGGTACTGCGCCACTAAATGCATCTTTTACATATACTAAAACTTCTAAATCAATAAGTATCACAGCAACAGCAACAGATTCAGAATCAGGTATTTATAAATATGAATTTAGTAAAGATGGTGGAATAACTTGGCAAACAAATTCAGCATTAACAACTAGAACATATACATATTCTAATATAACAAGTGGAACATATGATGTTAAAGTTAGAATAACAAACAATACATATGTTAATAGTCTTGAAACTGCATCAACTACAATATCAGAAAAGATAGTAGTAGAAGACCTATCACCACCAACTTATACAATTACCCCATCAATTGATTGGTCTACACAAAAAACTGTAAAAGTAGAATTTGAAAAAGGATATACTTATTATATTTACTCATCAGTAGATGTAACTACATCAATTGCTGCAACTACTTGTTCAAGTGTTACCGGTACAACTTCAGTATGCACTGGACCAAATGTAGCAGCAAACGGAAGATTGTTAGCAAAAACTTGGTATAAAATTACAGCAAATCCAACAATAACATTTATTAAAAACGCATATTTAATTACTCATATAACTGATGGTATAAATTACAAAACTGCTTCAGTATTAAATATTACTAATATAGATATAACACCACCGGAAGAAATAGATTTTACATACAAACAAAATGGTAATTCAATAAATATAATTGCAAATTCAGCAGATTCAGATTCAGGAATATATGGATATCAATTTAGTAAAGATGGTGGAATAACTTGGAGCGATACTCAAACATCAAATAAATATTCATTTACAGATTTAGAAAGCAAAACATATAATTTTGTTGTAAAATCCCTAAACAATACTTATCCAAATAGTGGAGAAGGTAACAATAGTATAATAAGTGGTTTTAAAACACTTAAAATAGAATAAATCTTAAATTCTTATATTGATTATTATAAGAATTTAAGATATAATTAAAATATATAATAGAAAGGTAGAGATGATATGAAAAATAAAAAACTAATAATGGCAATATTTGCAATTGCAGGAATTGCAATAATTGGAGTTGGAGTATATTTCTTATTCTTCAATAAAGATAAAGAAGATGATAAAAAGAAAGATACAGAAACACAAGAAGAAACAAAAGCAAATACTAACGAAGGAGTAATTAAAGATCAAACAGTTGGTTCATTAGAAATGACTAATACATCTTTAACAATTAATAAAGATGGTACTTCACAATTAGTTACATCAGTTTCTAATAAAACTGCTGAAACAGTTACAGTTGAAACGTTTGATATTTATGTAAAAGATAAAGATGGCAATTTACTTGTTACACTTGTAGGATATGTTGGAGGAGAAGTTCCAGCTGGAGAAACAAGAGAAATTGTTAGTAATGTAACAATGGACTTATCAAATGCTACGGATATTTCATATAAAATGAATTAAATTAAAATATAAAAAAGACTTTTAAGTCTTTTTTTGTTATAATAAATTAAGGTGATTAAAATGAATATAAAAAACATTAGAAACTTTTCAATCATAGCTCATATTGATCATGGTAAAAGTACTTTAGCTGATAGAATACTAGAAGTAACTGGTTCAGTAACAAAAAGAGAAGCAAAAGAACAAATACTTGATAGCATGGATATTGAAAGAGAACGTGGAATTACAATTAAATTAAATTCAGTTGAATTAAATTATAAATATAATAATGAAGATTACATATTACATTTAATAGACACACCAGGACATGTAGATTTTTCATATGAAGTAAGTAGAAGCCTAGCAGCATGTGAAGGTGCAATATTAGTTGTAGATGCAGCACAAGGAATTGAAGCACAAACATTAGCAAACTTATACTTAGCAATGGAACATAATCTAAAAATAATACCAGTAATAAATAAAATAGACTTGCCAAATGCAGATATAGATAAAGTAAAATTAGAATTAATAAATAATTTAGGTTTTGAAGAAGAAGAAATAATATGTACATCTGCCAAAAACGGAATAGGTATTAAAGAATTAATAGAAGCAATAATAGATAGAATTCCAGCACCAGTTGGAGATATTAATAAACCATTACAAGGATTAATATTTGACAGTATTTTTGATTCATATCGTGGAGTAGTCATAATGACTAGAATTGTAAATGGTGAATTAAAAAAAGGTGATATAATTAAATTAATGGAAACTAACGCTACATATGATGTAGTAGAAATAGGCGTAACTACCCCTAAAGAATTTAAAAAAGATAAATTAACACCAGGTGATGTAGGATTCATAACAGCAAGCATTAAATCAATTTCTGATATAAAAGTAGGGGATACACTTACCTTAGAAAAAAATCCATGCAATGAACCATTACCAGGATATAAACCAATGAAGTCGATGGTATTTTGTGGTTTATTTCCAATAGAATCAAATAAATATGAAGATTTAAGAGAAGCACTTAATAAGTTAAAATTAAATGATGCATCTCTAACATTTGAACCAGAAACATCTAAAGCATTAGGTTTTGGATTTAGATGTGGTTTCTTAGGCTTATTACACATGGAAATAATTGAAGAAAGATTAGAAAGAGAGTTTAATGTAGAAATAATTGCAACTTCACCTTCAGTAATATATGAAGTAGAATTAACTGATGGGAAAATAGAATTAATAGATTCTCCTAATAAATTACCTGATAAAACAAAAATAAAAGAAATAAGAGAACCATATATTAAAACTAATATATTTACACCAAGCGAATATATTGGACCAATAATGGAATTATGCCAAGATAAACGCGGTAATTATATAAAAATGGATTATATAGATGAATTAAGGGTAAATATACATTATGAATTACCATTATCAGAAATAGTATATGACTTCTTTGATAAATTAAAATCTTATACTAAAGGTTATGCATCATTTGATTATGAATTAATTGGATATAAACCAAGTGAACTTGTCAAAATGGATATTTTATTAAATGGTGAAACAGTAGATGCATTAAGTACAATAGTACATAAAGATTTTGCATACAACAGAGGAAAAGTAGTAGTAGAAAACTTAAAAGAATTAA
This sequence comes from uncultured Muribaculaceae bacterium, assembly GCA_964389735.1. Classification (GTDB taxonomy): domain Bacteria; phylum Bacillota_I; class Bacilli_A; order RF39; family UBA660; genus JAQUVS01. The sequence continues at coordinate 23,192 of CAYMEJ010000006.1, read as the reverse complement.
TTCCAAGACAAATGTTTGAAGTACCAATTCAAGCAACAATTGGTAATAAAGTAATAGCAAGAACAGATATTAAAGCAATGAGAAAAGATGTACTAGCAAAATGTTATGGTGGAGATATAACAAGAAAAAGAAAACTACTAGAAAAACAAAAAGAAGGTAAAAAGAGAATGAAACGAATCGGCTCAGTAGAAATACCACAAGAAGCATTCTTATCAGTATTAAGTATGGATGAATTAGGAGGTAAACAAAATGGTAAATAAAAAGAAAAATATTAATCTAAAAAAAGAAAAAGAAGAAATTAAAGAATTTAATAATGAATTTAAAAAGTTTATCATGCGTGGAAACATCATTGATATGGCAGTAGGTGTAATAATAGGTACTGCATTTGGTAAAATAGTAACTTCCCTTGTAAATGACATTTTAATGCCACTAATAGGTACTTTATTAGGAGGATTAGATTTTACTAATTTGAGTATTAAAATAAATGATGCAACTATCCAATATGGATTATTCATACAAAATATAATTGATTTTTTAATAATAGCATTCAGTATATTTATATTTATTAAATTAATATCAAAATTAACTCATAGAGAAGAAAATAAAAAAGAAGAACCAGTAAAGTCAGATGAAGTTAAATTGCTAGAAGAAATAAGAGACTTATTAAAAAAATGATAACTTCTGCATATATACATATACCTTTTTGTGATAACATTTGTTCTTATTGTGATTTTTGTAAATTATTTTATAATGAAGAACTAGTAAATAGTTACTTAAATAGTTTAGATAATGAAATAAAATCAGTCTATAATAATGAATCATTAAAAACAATTTATATCGGAGGAGGAACACCTTCATCTTTATCAATAGAAAAATTAAAAAAATTATTTAATATACTATCACAATTTAAAATTAATAAAAAATATGAATATACATTTGAATGTAATATAGAAAACATTACAGAAGAAAAACTTAAGTTATTAAAAGAAAATAAAGTAAATAGATTAAGCATTGGAGTACAAAGTTTTAATCAAAATAATTTAGATATATTAGAAAGAAAGTATAATAAAAAAGATATATTAAATAAATTAAATCTTGCTAAAAAATACTTTAATAATATAAATATTGATTTAATATATGCAGTACCAAATCAAACATTAAATGATTTAGAAAAAGACCTAGAAGAATTCATTAAATTAGATATAAATCATATATCAACTTATTCACTTATTATAGAAAATAATACCAAAATGAAAATTAATAAAACAAATTATATAGATGAAGACTTAGATAGTGATATGTATAATTTAATTAAAAAAACATTAAAAAATAATAAATATATTCATTATGAAGTAAGTAATTTTGCAAAAAAAGGATATGAATCAAAACATAATTTAAACTATTGGAATAATAATCAATATTATGGTTTTGGTTTAGGAGCAAGCGGATATATAAATAATATTAGATATACCAATACAAGAAGTATTAATAATTATATAAAAGGTAAGTATATATTAGAACAAGAAAGTATTGATAAGTTAACTGATATTGAAAATGAATTAATATTAGGATTAAGAAAAATAAAAGGAATAAATAAAGAAACATTTTATAAAAAATATAATTCCAATATTGAAGAATATTATGATATTATGCAATTAGTTAAAGATAAAAAAATAATAGAAACTAAAAAATATTATAAAATACCTGAGAAATTAATATACATTTCTAACATGATATTAGTAGAGTTCAAAAGATAGGAGTAAATAATATGAATAAAGAAAAACAATTTGAAACAGAAATCAAATTAATTAAAAATGAAAAATATAAAGAAGATTTAAAGTTTTTAATTAATAAAATACCAGATTACTTTTTTGAAGTACCAGCAGCATCTACAGGGAAATATCATCCTAAATACGCTCAAGGTAATGGTGGTTTATTAAGACATACTAAAGCTGCAGTTAGAATAGGGTATGAATTATTAAATAATCCTATTATAGGAGATAAATACACAAGTGAAGAGAAAGATTTAATGTTAATATCACTTATGCTTCACGATGGATTAAAAAGTGGTTTAGAACATAGTCAATATACTAAAGTTGATCATCCAGTATTAATGTCTAATTATATTGAATCATTAAAAGATGAATTAAAATTTACTGATGATGAAAGATTATTTATATGTAAAGCCATTAAATCGCATATGGGGCCATGGAATACTGATTATGATAATAATGAAATAATGCCAAAACCAGTAACAAAATATGAAAACTTCGTTCATATGTGTGATTACTTAGCAAGTAGAAAATGTATATTACTAGAATTTGACACAAATAATAATATTATTGGATAAATAATTTGACTAGAACATTTGTTTTGTAGTACAATTATTATAGTAAGGATGTTGATAATATGAAAGGCAAAATAATAGTAATAGAAGGAACAGATTGTTCCGGAAAAGAAACACAAAGTAAATTACTAGTTAAAAATTTAACAAAAAAAGGATTAAAAGTAATAAATTTATCTTTTCCAATGTATGATACTCCAACAGGTAAAATAGTAGGAGGACCATACTTAGGGAAAACAGAAATATGTGAAGGATATTTTAAAGAAGGTGCAGTTAATTTAGATCCAAAAATAGCATGTCTATATTATGCAGCAGATAGAAAATATAATATTAAACAAGTAGAAAAATACTTAAACGATGGATATTATGTAATATTAGATAGATATGTATCTTCAAATATGGCACACCAAGGTTGTAAAATTTTAGATAAAGATGAAAGATTTAATATGTTTCAATGGATTGATAAATTAGAATATTGGCTTCTTAATTTACCAAAACCTGATATTACATTATTTTTATATGTTCCCGTTGAATACTCACAAATTTTAAAAAAAGAAAGAAAAGAAACAGATGAACACGAAAAAAATAATGAATATTTAAAACACGCAGAAAAAACTTACTTAGAATTATCTGAACTATATAATTGGAGAAAAATAAATTGTATCAAAGATAATAATTTAAGAACTATAGAAGATATTAATAATGAATTACAAGAAATAATATTGCAAAAATAAAACTACTGATTATCAGTAGTTTTTTCTTCCTTACGAGTAATAGTCTTTTCTTTATTTTCCTCATGTTCACGTTGTCTTTCAAGTTCAAGTATAGTACTAACTTGTTCATCCAATGTATCCTCAACTTCAACCATTTTATATATTTCTTCAAATGTAGTACGACCTTCAAGAACTTTTTCCAAACCATCTTGTAATAAAGTAATTACATTATTTTTTGAATATACTAATTTTCTTAAATCTTCTTTTTTAAGTTTTTCGTTATTTATAGCATCCCTTAATGATTCATTAATCAATAATACTTCATGTACTGCCATACGTCCATGATATCCACTTGTACACTTATCACATTTACCAGGTTCAAGTACTTCAGGAACATCTTTACCTAAAACTTTTTTAAATACTTGTTTTTCAAAAGGAGTAGTTTTTCTAAGAGTAGCACAATGTGGACATAAAGTTCTAGCAAGTTTTTGAGAAATAATACCAGATAATGCACTAGATAATAAGTATCTTTCAACATCCATATCCAAAAGTCTTTCAATAGTACTCAATGAATTATTAGTATGGATAGTAGATAAAACTAAGTGACCAGTAATAGAAGCACGAACTGCTATTTGAGCTGTTTCACTATCACGAATTTCTCCAATAAGAATAATATTAGGATCTTGTCTTAAAATAGAACGTAGTACATTAGCAAAAGTTAAACCTATTTCACTATTTACTTGAACTTGATTAACACCTTCAATATTCATTTCTATTGGGTCTTCAACTGTTATAATATTAACATTTTCTTTATTTAAAGCTTGTAGCATAGAGTAAGTAGTAGTACTTTTACCACTACCAGTAGCTCCAGTAACAAGAATAATACCATTAGGAGTATCCATCATCTTTAATAATTTCTCATAATTTTTAGGAGAAAAATCTAAAGTATCAATACCACTTAAACTTCTAGAATAATCCAAGATACGAATAACAACTTTTTCACCTTCATTAGTAGGGAGAACACTAACACGCATATCTAAATCCATATCATCAATGCGACCTTTAATAGCACCATCTTGTGGTAATCTATTCTCTGTGATATTCATCATAGAAATAAGTTTTAGTCTAGTTATTAAATTTCTTTCGTACTCTTTATCGATAATAGTATGGTCTTGTAGATCACCATCTATTCTCATACGAACTTTAGTACCAATTTCAGTAGGATCCAAATGAATATCTGAAGCGCCAGCTTTTACAGCAGCAATAATCAGTTTATTCGCTAAATCCACTATAGGTGTATTTTCTAAATCATACTTAACCATAATATTTTCCCCTTTAGTTATATTTGTTTTATTCTTTTTATCTTTTCTTAAAATTAAACTGTGGTAATTTAACTTATTTTATTATATAATACTTTTAGAAGATAATCAATAAAGGAAAGTGATTTTTTTGAAAAGATTAAATAAAAAGGGGTTTTTACTAGTAGAAACATTAGTAGTAACAGTATTTATATTAGGAATATTTACTTTTGTTTATACAAACGTAATACCTTTATTAGGTGAATATGAAAAAGCAAAATATTATGATGATATTGATAGTGTATACGATGCAATGATAATAAGAGATATGATTAAAAAGGATCCAAATGTTGCAGATATTACCGCATTATCAACTGAGTATAAAGATATAAGTGATTGTGATGCAATCAATTATACAGAAAAAAATTACTGTAAAAAAATAAAAGACACTTTAGAAATTGATAAAATATATTTAGTAAGTTATGATTTATCATCACTACAAAATGGTATTAAAACAAAAACAATGTTTGCAACCGCATATGATAGAAGCATAAGAGAATATATAAATTCACTTCCACCATATTCATCTGCATCACCAGAAAATATTAATAATAAAAGAATTATAATAAAAAGAAAAGTTGATAATGATGGTAAAAAAATAATTAAATATGCAAATATTGAGGTGATATTATGAAAAAACTAAACAATAAAGGTTTCACCGTAATAGAAGTAGTATTATGTTTTGCATTAATATTAATAATTGTAACAGGAATGTTAGCAATAGCAATGACTTATAGAAATAGACTTGAAGTAGAAACAATTAAAAGTGATATGAATGAGTATAAAATAAACCTTACAATGGATATTCAAAATGATCTAAAGAAGAAAGTAATAGATAGTGTAACTGATTGTACAACAGTTAGTAAAAAATGTGTTAAATTAAATTTTAAAGATACCACTAGTAAAGAATTACTTGTTTCTAATACTAATCCTAGAAATAAATATATTAAATATGGAGCAATAAAATATCCAATAATTGATAAATTACCATCTAAACAAAAATTAGAAGAAATAGGTGAACCTGAAGAAAACGCAGTAAATTATCAAAGTATATTCCTAATGGAATCAGTTGATCAAATATTAACATCTTCAGTAGCAGATACAAAAACAATTTATCATATAAATATTCCGATAAGAAATATTGAATTAGAAGAAGACTATGGAATAACAGTAACAATAGTAAAAGATAACTAATTAATATTAAATATATAAAATATAAGTATTAATAAAATAATAGATATTATAACTTGTAATAATCTAGAAAATAAAAAATATTTATATTTTATTTTTTTGTTTTCAAAAAAACTAAATACTTGCATATGAACACTAAATCCACCAAAAGAAATAAAACTTAACATTAATATTGATTTATTTAACAAATTAGTATTAAGTAAAGAACTATATTTTATACCTTGAGTCATTTCTAACAATCCAAACAAATATATAGAACTATTACTAGGTAAATATAATAAGTCATTTAATAAAATACTAAATATTAAAAATAAAGTAATAATACCTAATAATAAAAACATAGTATTAATAGCATTAAATATAGAATCAGATAATATTGAACTTATATTATTATCAAATTTAATATAATTAAATGCTTTCTTTATACTTATTTTTTCCTTTTTAATAACTTTTTTCCTTCTAAATATAAATGCAATAATAAAATTAGAAATAATATGACATAATAATATAATAAAACCTAAAAAAGCATTACCTAAAAAAATTGTCCCAATAGTACCAATAACAAACAATGGATTAGAAAAATGAGTAAACATAAGTAAATAATTTGCATCATCTTCATCAATTTTATCTGTAACTAATAATTGATTAATATATTTACCACTACTAGGAAAACCAGTCAATAAACTCATTATAATAACAAAAGAAGAAGATCCTGGTAAATAAAATAATTTACTATTTATACCTTTAAATATTTCACTTAAAAAATCAATAAACCCCATATGAATCAATATATTAGATAATAATAGAAAAGGAAAAAGAGTAGGAAATAAATTATCTTTCCAGATAGAAACAGAAAAAAGTACAATATCAATTATACTTTTAGAATTACAAAGTATATAAAAGAAAAGTGTAAACAACATGGTAACAATACCAATAGTTATTATTTTTTTCATCATATTATCTCTTCTTTCATGTTATAATTTATAAAAAGGAATGATTAAATGTTTACTAAACTATATGAAAAAACAATACAATACATTAAGAAAAATTTACTTTTTATTATTATTTTAATAATAGCAATATTTTTATCATTATATAAATTACCATATTATATATATATAGGTGGAGGTACTATTGATATAAATAATAATATAAAAATTGATAACGAAACTAGTAGTAAAGGTTCATATAATTTTGCATACGTTTCTGAAATAGAAGCAACAATTCCAACATATTTATTAAGTAAAATATTTTCTGATTGGGAAGTAGTAAGTATGGATGAATTAACATTAACTGAAGATGAAACAGTTAGTGATTTAAAAATAAGAGATACAATGTTCTTAAATGATGCAAATCAAAGTGCAATTGAATTAGCATATAAAAAAGCAAATAAAGAATTTAAAATAACTAAAACTGATTTAACTATTATTTATATAGATTCCACATCAAATAACAATTTGAAAATAGGAGATATTATTACTAAAATAGATAATATTACTACTAATAGTTTAGAAGATATAACTAATGCAGTAAATAAAAGAAATGTTAATGATAAATTAGATATTGAAGTAATAAGAAATAATAAAACTATAAGTACATATGCTTATATAAAAGAAGATGAAAAAACAAAAAATAAAGTTATTGGTATATCACTTATGATGAATAGGGCATACGAAACAAATCCAAAAGTAACATTAGATTTTAAAAGCAATGAATCAGGACCATCTGGAGGATTAATGTTAGCAATATCAATATATGATAAATTGATTAAAGAAGATTTAACAAATGGATTAAAAATAGTAGGAACAGGTACTATTTCAACAGATGGAACAGTAGGAGAAATAGGAGGAGTAAACTATAAATTAAAAGGTGCAGTAAAAGGAAAAGCTGATGTATTTATAGTACCCAAAGGAAATAATTATAATGAATGTATTAAAATTAAAAAAGAAAAAGGATATGATATTAAAATAATAGGAGTATCTACATTTGATGAATCAATAAATGCTTTAAAAAGTCTTAAATAGTAATATTTATTGACTTTTTTTCATAAATATGTTATTATACGTGAGCACGTAAAAAAGAGGTGACATATATGAAAAAAACAAGTATTTGCTATTTTAACAATAAAGACAACCCTAAATATTTATCGGAATGTAAAATAACATATAATAGTGAAGAAATAGAAGAATACATTAATAGAATAAAAGAAAAAAATTTAGAAGGATATTATCAAATACCAAATGATAATGTATATATTGAAGTTAAAAAAACTGAAGATACTTGGATTAATAATACTACTGATTTACAAGAATACTTAAAATCATTAAAGAATAGTGAAAGCCTGGACTTAAGTGAAATAATAAAATTATATGAATGTAACAATAGTATTATGAGAACACCTCAAACTATGATAACAATATTTAAGTTTTTTGAATTAATGACATTTGAAAAAATAAGAGATATACAAACAACAGAATTATTAGAATTTAGAGAAAATGCAATATCATCTGGAGCAATAATTGATGCTAGTAAATGGACAGAGATAATAAAATTAGGTATTAAGAACTCAATAGCACTTGATTATTTAGGTTTTAATTTAGATTATAGAGTTAATAAACAAAAAGAGCTAAAAAAACAATAAAGTTTGCTCTTTTTCTTTTGTTTTAAATAAAAAATTGTTATAATAACAAATAAGGTGATTGAAGTATGAAACGTTGTGAAGTAGATATTAATAAAGTATCTCCAATGATGAAACAATATATGGAAATAAAAGATAAATATGATGACACAATTATCTTTTTTAGACTTGGAGATTTTTATGAAATGTTTTTTGAAGATGCCATTACTTGTAGTAAAGAATTAGAATTAACACTTACTGGAAAAAATTGTGGTTTAGAAGACAGAGTACCAATGTGTGGAATACCATATCATGCTTACTCATCATACTTAGATAAATTAATTGAAAAAGGATATAAAGTAGCAATATGTGAGCAATTAACTGATCCAAAAGAATCAAAAGGAATGGTTGAAAGAGACGTAATACAAGTAGTTACTAAAGGTACAATATTAGATAATTCACTAGATAGTAAAGACTTTAACTATATTGGAAATATATATGATTTTGAATATTGTTATGGATTAAGTTATACAGATATTTCAACAGGATACTTCTATACTATGATAATAGAAGAAGATATTAATAAACTAATAAAAGAAATAGTTAATAGAAATATAAAAGAATTAATAGTAAATAACAAAATAGATAGAGGACTAGTTAACCTATTAAGAGAAAACTATAATGTATTAATTACTTTTAGAGAAGATATATATGAATCAGAAGACTATAACTATCTATATAAGGATATTAAAGATATAAGAATAATTACTACTATTAAACATTTATTAAAATACTTAATAGATACTAAAAAAGGTAATCTATCACATTTACAACCAGTTGAATTAATAGAAACAAATAAATATTTAATGTTTGATATACATACAAAGAAAAACCTAGAATTAACAGAAACTATCAGAAATAGAGACAGAACTTTCTCTCTATTATGGCTTTTAGATAAAACAAAAACTGCTATGGGATCAAGACTATTAAAACAAAATATTGAAAACCCATTAACAGATATAAAAGAAATTAATAGAAGATACTCTATAATAGAAAAGTTTTTAACTGAATTTATTTTAAAAGAAGAAATAAAAAATGAATTAGATAATGTCTATGACTTAGAAAGATTATCAAGCAGAATTAGTTATGGTAATTTAAATGCTAGAGATTTACTACAATTAAAAAATTCTATTAAAGTATTACCAAATATCCATAAAATATTAGAAGAACTTAAATATGATAAGAATATTGAAACATTAGAAGAACTATATTTATTATTAGAAAATTCTATAAATGAAGATGCCCCTATCACAATAAAAGAAGGATCACTAATAAAAGATGGATATAATAAAGAATTAGACGAATTAAAAAGTATTAGAAAAAATAGTAAAAATTTCATATTACAAATTGAAAATGAAGAAAAAGAAAGAACTGGTATTAAAAACTTAAAAGTAGGATTTAATAAAGTATTTGGATACTACATAGAAATATCTAAAGGTAATATAAATTCTATAAAAGACGAATACGGATACGACAGAAAACAAACATTAGCAAATTGTGAAAGATTTATAACACCATTATTAAAAGAAAAAGAAAATATAATTTTAGGTGCAGAAGAAAAAATCATTAACTTAGAATATCAATTATTTATGGAAATAAGAGATACAGTTAAAACCTATATAGGTAAATTACAAAAAATATCCAAAGTAATAGCAGAAGTAGATATGATGTCATCTTTAGCTACCGTAGCAGAAGAAAATAATTATGTTAAACCAAATATTACAAAAGAAAGAAATATTAATATAATTGATGGTAGACATCCAGTAGTAGAAAAAGTATCAAAAAGTGATTATGTACCTAATGATGTAATAATGGGTCAAAATACTAATATATTACTAATTACTGGTCCTAACATGGCAGGTAAATCAACATACATGAGAGAACTAGCTATAATAATTATTATGGCTCAAATAGGATCATACGTACCATGTAAAAGTTGTTTTATTCCATTATTTGATAAAATATTTACTAGAATAGGTGCTAGTGATGATTTAGTAAGTGGAGAATCTACATTTATGGTAGAAATGAAAGAAGCTAATAATGCAATAACAGAAGCAACAAAAAACAGTTTAATACTATTTGATGAATTAGGTAGAGGAACAGCAACATATGATGGTATGAGCCTAGCTCAAGCAATACTTGAATATATTCATGACAAAATAAAAGCAAAAACACTATTTTCTACCCATTATCATGAATTAACTACATTAGCAGGAGACTTACATAATCTTAAAAATGTTCATGTAAGTGCAATAGAAGAAAATGGTGAATTAACATTCTTACATAAAATTAAAAACGGTTCAATTGATAAAAGTTATGGTTTAAATGTAGCAGCATTAGCAAAACTACCACCTTCTTTAATAGATAGAGCAAAAGAAATATTAAATATATATGAAAATCAAAACGAAACTAAACAACCATTTACACAAACATCTCTATTTTTAAATTTAGATGAGCAACAACCAGAAAAAAATAAAATAGAAGAAAAAATCGAATCAATTAATCCATTAGAAATCACACCAATAGAAGCATTAAATATATTATATGAATTAAAAAAAGAAACAGAAAGTAATAAAAATAAAGGTAATTAATATGATAAAAGAATATGAAATAATGAAAAACTATTACTTAAATGGTGCAGATTCAACTGATAAAAAAATATTAATAAAATATGGAATTGATAAACATTTTTCATTAAATGAACTAAAAAGATTATTTGATTCAAAAACAATTTTTGAATTATATTCAACTTATAACCAAATTGATTTTAATTTAAGAAGTAAAATAGAAGAGTTAAAAGCACAAATAACAAATCCAGAAATAAAAGATGAATTTGTTAGAGCAATGAAAATAAAAAATTGTAATATTAATGTGTTAGAATTAATAGCAAATGCAAAAACCCATAGCGAAGCCTTAGCACTTAAAAAAGGATTCCAATATGGAATAGGAGATACTGAAGAATCATATCAAAATAAAGGATATCCTACATTTAATATAGCATTCTTAACAAAAGAAGTAACAAGTTTACCTGAAAGTGTTATATTAGTTAAAAGTAAAAATTATAAATATACAATAGTAAGAAATAAGCAATATCAAAAAATAAAATAAATTAAGTCACTAAATAAGTGACTTTTTATTATATTTATGATAAACTTTTATACAGGTGAAGTAATATGAAAAATCGTAGTGAATTAAGAGAAATAATAATGAAAGTGCTATATCAAATCTACATTTTACAACAAGCAGAATTAGAAATAGATATCGATTATTTAATTCATGAACAATTAGAAATAGAAAATGAATTTGTAACTGAAACAGTAAAAGGTGTAGTTCTTGAACAAGAAAAAATAAATACATTAGCAAATAAATACTTAAAAGATTGGGAAATAGATAGATTAAATAAAGTAGATAAAGCTATTATATCAATTGGTATTTATGAACTTATTTATACAGAAACACCAAAAATTGTAGCAATTAATGAAGCAATAGAATTATCAAAAAAATATAGTGACGAAAAAGTAACTAAAATGATTAATGCAGTACTTGATGAAATCTATCATAATGAGGAAGATAATTAATGCAAGACAAATATATAACAGTAGGACAATTAACTAGATACTTAAAATTTAAAATGGATAATGATGAACACTTAAATCAAGTATTTTTGAAAGGTGAAATATCTAATTTTAAAGCACATACCAGAGGACATTATTATTTTACAATAAAAGATGAAAAATCTAGAATAAATGCTGTAATGTTTGCAACAAATGCATCTAAATTACCTTTTATGCCAACAGATGGAATGAAAATATTAGTAACAGGTAAAATAAGTATTTATGAAGCAACCGGAGGATATCAAATCTATGTAAATGAAATGATAGAAGATGGATTAGGAAACTTATTTATTAAATATGAACAATTAAAAAAGAAATTAGAGCAAGAAGGTTTATTTGAACCTAAATATAAAAAGAAAATACCTAAATTTCCTAAAAAAATTGGTATTGTAACTGCCCCAACTGGAGCAGCAATTAAAGATATGTTATCAACTATTAAAAGAAGATGGCCAATAACAGAAACAATACTATTCCCAAGTTTAGTACAAGGTGCAAGTGCAGCGCCAGAAATAGTAAAACAAATTAATAAAGCTAATACCTATGATATAGATGTATTAATTATAGGTAGAGGTGGAGGTTCAATAGAAGATATGTGGTGCTTTAATGATGAAGAAGTTGCAAGAGCAATATTTGATTCAACAGTACCAATAATATCTGCAGTAGGGCATGAAATAGACTTTACAATAGCAGATTTTGTAGCAGACCTAAGAGCACCCACACCAACAGCAGCAGCAGAATTAGCTGTACCTAATATAAATGATTTTTATAATTATTTAAATCAAGTAAATATAAGATTAAATAAAGTAATAACTAATAACATTAATACTAATAAAGAAAAACTATCTACATTAAAGAATAGTTATATTATGAAAAATCCTTTAAATATTTATGAAATAAAAGAACAAAAATTTGATAACTTATATGAAAGATTAGAAAATATAGCTAACATAATTATTGATAATAATAAAGAAAAATTATCTACATTAAAAAATAGTTATATCTTCAAAAATCCAAATTTATTATATGAAAACAAAAAGAATAATTATAATAATATAATAGAATCATTAAATAGAAATATAGTTAAACAAATAGATAATAAATCAAATAAGTATTTAAATATAATTAATAAATTAGAAGCATTGAATCCATTACTTACTATTAAAAGAGGTTATTCAATAACTAAAAATAATAATAAAGTAATCTCATCAATAAAAAACGTAAAAAAAGATGATAAACTTGAAATAGAAGTAACAGATGGAATAATAAATGCAAAAGTAATATAAGGAGAAAATATGGCAAAAGAAAAAGATGAATTAAACTTTGAACAAAATTTAGAAGAATTAGAAAAAATAGTAAAAGATCTAGAAAATGGAAACGTACCATTAGATGAAGCAATAGATAAATTTACAAAAGCAACTAAATTAGCAGCAATATGTGATGAAAAATTAAAAAATGCTGAAGAAAGTGTAAATAAAATTTTAAATAAAGATAATAAATTAGAAGAATTTAATATTGAAGATTAAATTCTTTTTTATTGGTAATAATTGCAACACATATTTCAATATTATATTTTCATAATAATAATGTAGTAATTTTTAAAAGGAGATGATAATATGAATTTTAAAAAGAAACTACTAATAACTTCTTTTCTTCTTTTAACTATATTATTCCCAAATTCTGTTTTAGCATACTCAAATTATATAATACCAGGTGGAAATAACATAGGAATAAAAATAAACTCAAAAAATGTAATGATAGTAGGATTCTATAAAGTAAATGATACATATATTGGCGAAGATGCTGGATTAAAAATAGGAGACTTAATTACTAAAATAAATAATATTAATGTATCTAATATAGATGAAATGATTAATACAATTAATGAACTACCAAACAAAGAAAAAATAAACATTACATTTATAAGAAATAATAAAACATTAACAACAGAGCTTCCATTAATAAAAGACGAAAACAATATATATAAAACTGGTCTATATGTAAAAGATCAAATAAGTGGTATAGGTACACTAACATATATAGATCCAACAACAAATATTTTTGGAGCACTTGGACACGAAATAATAGAAAAATCTACAATGAAAAAAGTAGAAATTAAAGATGGAGAAATTTTTAAATCAACAATAACAGGTATAAGTCCAAGTAGAAATGGTACACCAGGAGAAAAGAATGCTAAGTTCTATAACGAAGAAATATATGGAACAATAAACAAGAATACAGAAACAGGTATATTTGGGAAATACGAAGATGAATTACAAAACAATAACATAATGGAAGTAGAAAATCCTAACAATATAAAAACAGGTAAGGCAGTAATTAGAACTGTAATTAAAAATGATACTATTGAAGAATTTGACATAAATATTATAGAAATAAATAAAAAAAGTAATGTCAAAAATATATTATTTGAAATAACTGATAAAGAATTATTAGATAAAACCGGTGGTGTAGTAGCTGGTATGAGTGGAAGTCCAATAGTACAAAATAATAAATTAATAGGAGCAGTAACACATGTTATAGTAAATGACTCTACTAAAGGATATGGTATATTTATTACCACAATGTTAAAAGAAGGAGAAAAATAGAGACTTTTAAGTCTCTTTTTGTTATAATATTGTAGTAATAAAGGTGATAATATGAAAAAGAAAGATTATATAAATTTAAGTATATTATTGTTAATACTAATTACAATTATAATTATTATTACAGGAAATAATATATACGGATCAAAAACAGATTGGTTACACCAACATTTTGCTATCCCGGAATACTTTAGAAATTTATTTTATAAAACAGGAAATCTTTTTCCTAACTTTGCACCTAATATAGGAGCAGGTCAAAATATATTTAATTTGGCATATTATGGATTATTAAGTCCAATAATATTATTCTCATATTTATTACCTTTTATAAGTATGAAAGACTACATAATAATAAGTAGTATTATATCAATAATAGTAAGTACTTATTTAATATATAAATGGTTAAAAAATAATAATTTTTCTTCAACAATATGTTTTATTTCATCAGCATTATTTCTTTTATCAGGACCAATTATATTTCATAGTCATAGACATATAATGTTTATTAACTATTTTCCGTTTCTATTAATGGCATTAATTGGAATAGATAAATATATAACTAAGAAAAAAAGTCTAACTTTAATACTTGGAATATTCTTAATGATAATGACTAATTACTTTTATAGTGTTGCAGGTTTAATAACTATAGGAATATATGCAATTTATAAATTACTACAAACTAAAGATTTTAAAATAAAAATATTTTCTAAAGAATTATTATCAATAATAATTAGAATACTATTAGGAGTCCTATTAGCAAGTATTATTCTCTTACCAATTATTTATACAATAATCAGTTCAAGAAGTTCTTCAAGTATAGATAAGACAATATTAGAGTTACTTACTCCTAACTTAGATTTAAACATATTATTAAGTGGTCCTAATGGAGTAGGGCTATCACTTATATCAATATTTGCATTACTATATAGTTTTATTTCAAAAAAGAAAGAAAATATATTTATTAGTACTACTATATTTATTATTTTCTTTATACCAGTATTTATGTATTTACTAAATGGTGGACTATATATAAGATCAAAAGCTTTAATCCCATTATTACCTATATTAATATTAAGTATATCTATCTTTTTTAATAAATTATTTAAAAAAGAAATAAATCTTAAAGTATTATTAGGATTACAAATTATATTTAACATAATCTGTTATATAAATGGATATAATGAAATTAATTATTATATCGGATCTCTAATTTTAATAATATTAATCATAATATATAATAAATTTAATAAAAAAATAATTATATATCTACCACTTATCTTAGTAAGTATAATTACAACAATACTTATAAATAATACTGATGAATTCGTTACAAAAAATGAATATAATGAATACTTTAATGAAGATAAAACAGAATTAATTAATAATGTTCTAGAAAACGACAAAGACTTCTATCGTTTTAGTGATTTAACATATCCATTATATACAATAAATAAAATTTATAATACTAATTATTATCAAACATCATTATATTCATCTACATATAATAGCGATTATTACAATAATATAAAAAATGATTTTAATAAAGCTATTAAATATAGAAATAATTTAATACAAGAACAATCAAGCAATATAATGATAGATACTTATATGGGAACAAAATATGTAATAAATAAAGAAAATACAATGATTGGATACACTAAATATAAAACCAATAATGACTATACAGTATACAAAAATAATAATGTTTTCTCATTAGGTTTCCTTAATCAAAATACAATTAGTAAATCTGATTATGATAAATTAAAATTTCCATATAAAAGTGAAGCATTATTAAATAATATAGTTACTAATAAAACCAATAACTATAAAACTAATATTAAAGAATATAAATTAGATTATGAATTAGATAATACTAGCAACATAGATATAGAAAAAACTGAAAAAGATTATAATATTAATACTAAAAAAACTAGTAAAATTAATTTAAAATTAAATAATAAATTAAAAAACCAAATATTATTCATTAAATTTAAAATGAAATATAATCAAAACTGTAGTAGTGGAGATACTTCTATTATTATTAATAAAGTTGAAAATAAATTAACATGTAAACAATGGATGTATCATAACCAAAATAATGAGTTTGAATATACTATTTCAAGTGATGAAATAAGTAATTTAGAAATAGAATTTTCTAAAGGTAAATTTTTAATTGAAGATATTGAAACATATACATTAGATTATAAATATGTATTAGAAGCTAATAATAACATAACTAAATTAAAAAATATTACTATTAATAATGATACAATTACTGGAATTATAAATAATAAAGTTTCTGGTAATGTAGTATTTACAATACCTTATGATAAAGGATTTAATATAAAAGTTAATGATAAAGAAGTAAAATATAGTAATTTAAATAATGGTTATATTGGAATATATTTAAATAAAGGTAATAATAAAATAAGTATTAAATATAATTCACCATACTTTAAAGAAGGTAAAATCATATCATTAATAAGTTTAATTAGTCTTATAGTACTAATAATATACGAAAAGAAGAAATAAAAATCTTCTTTTTTTGTATAAAGAAATGAGATAAATTCATAATAATAATGGTGATGTCATGAATATAGAACAAATGATTTTAATAGTACCAAGAAGTATAATATCTTTAATAACATTATTTTTAATAACAAAGCTAATAGGAAGAAAACAAGTATCAGAATTAAGTTTATTTGATTATGTAATAGGAATATCAATAGGTAATTTTTCTGCAGAAATGGTAATGGGTTTTGATGATCAATATATAAATGGAGTAATAGCAATAGTAATATTTGGTCTAATAGCATACTTAGTATCCATAGTAACAATGAAAAGTATGACGTTAAGAAGAATCATAGTTGGAACCCCAACAATAATAATGCAAAATGGTAAAATATTAGAACAAAGTTTAAAAAAAGTAAAAATAGATATAAATGATTTTTTAGAGCAATGTAGAACAGCAGGATACTTTAATATAAGTGAAATAAATTATGCTATTATGGAAGCAAATGGAAAATTAAGTATTTTACCATTTAAAAGATATAAACCAACAACACCTAGTGATCAAAATCTAAAAGTACAAGAAGAAGGAATCTGTACTAATATAATTATTGATTCTAATTTAATGAAAAATAATATAAAAAATTCTAATAAATCAATAGAGTGGGTAGAAAAACAAATAAAAAGTAAAGGATATAAAAATTATAATAAAATTTTATTAGCAACTTTAGATATAAATGACAAAATATATATATATGAAAAAAATATAAATGTAAAATCACTTGACACTTTAGAATGAAATTTTACATAAATATTGTCTTTTAAAAATACATATGATACAATTTATATATAATATAGGAGGGTAAAATGAAAAGCGAAAAAACAAGAAATAGTTTAATTATAGTAGGATTAATGGTTGCTATTGTTATTATGTCAGTAGGTTATGCTGCATTAGCACAACAATTAACAATCAATGGTACTGCAGGAACAGGAGATGCAAATTGGAATATAGAATTCAATTCAATCTCAAAAAATACAACATTAACAACAGAAGGAGCTACTGAATTAGCAACACCAACAGCTAGTGGAACATCAGCTACATTCAATGTAGAATTAGCTTATCCAGGAGCAAGTATTACTTATGATATAGAAGTTCAAAATAAAGGAACAATTGATGCAACATTAACTTCAGTTGATGGAGTAGAAGCTGCTAATTCATCTGAACCATCACAAATAGTATACAGTATTGAAAGAGTAGATGCTTCTGGTAATACAATAACAACTATAGGTGATTTACTTTCAACTGAAAAACAATTCTTTAGAGTAACAGCTACTTGGACATCTTCAGAAACAAACAATGATACAGTTCCAACAGCTGATCCTAAAACAGCTACTATAACATTAAATTACTTACAAAAAACAGCTTAAGAAATACAAGGAGGATATAATTCCTCTTTTTCTTTTAATAAGATAGGGTGATATTATATGAGAAAAATAAAAAGTAAAAATGAGAATAAAGCTAACTTTATTGGATTAATATGTACCTTTTTAGGAGCATTAACATTCATAAGCATTGCTTATTCTCTTTTTTATGAAGAATTATCAATTAATTCACAGGTTTCCATATCAGAAAGTGACCTTAACCAATATGAAGTTACATCTGCAAAAAATGAATGGACCAATGAAAACAAACACTACTATCAGTTTTCTCCAATATCACTTACATATTTAGGTACAGAACCAACAACTGGATGGATGATGAATATAAAAGTACCTGCAGATATAGAAATAATTGGATGCTGGAGTGCAGGAGAATGTGAAGTATCTAATGGAATACTAAGAATTAAAAACTCCAATAGTAACGCTATTTTATATCCATCAGATGGTGGAACTACTGCAACAACAACTGTAGGAATACAATTTTCTACAACTGAAAGTCAATATGATTTAAAGGTTTTATCAGTAAACTTTTATACTGAAGGTGGAAGTATACCAACACCTACACCAACTCCAACTGACAATCCTAATCCAACACCAACGCCTACTCCTACAGTGGAGGGTTTTACTTCTTCATTAAAAAAAAGTGGTGGATGGAATAATACAATTCAATATACTTACACATTAAAAAATGAATCAACAATTTCATTAGCATCATGGAATGTTAAAATTCAATTCCCAGCAGGAACTATAGTAGCATCCATTTGGGGATGTAACTATATAATAGATGATAATGGACTATTAACACTAAGTGGTCCAGATTGGGCAGCAGGACTAGCAATAGGATCAACAACACAAGAAGCAGGACTACAAATGACATATAGTGGTACATATACACCATTAATTACATCTATTACCGGAATCTCTACAACAGGAGAGGAAGTGGTAATCAAATGAATAAAATAGATTCAAGAATATATATAATATATACTTTATTCATTGGATACCTAATAGCAATAAACACAATTATTAGTGAAAACTTCCTAATGTATTTTAATAAATATATAAATCCTGTTGTCTGGATAATTCTTTTCTTAATTTCTCTATGGATTAGTATTAAAGATAAACAAAGAATTAAAGCTAAAATAAGTAAGCTACAAACTGTATTTATTGTTGTATTAGTATACTTAATGATATATTTTGCATTAGGATTATTTATCGGATATACAAGAACTCCATATTCTAGAACATTTATTGGAATATTGATGAATATATGGATATATATATCAGTAATAGTATTCCAAGAATATGTAAGAAATACTTTAATTAGAAATACAGGTAAAAGTAAACTACTAATATCGTTATCAATTATACTTTTTATATTATTTGATATTAGTATTTATAATATTATAGATATAGGATTAAATTATACAGAATTATTTAAGTATAGTGCTAAAATAATACTACCAGCTATAGCAAGTAACTTATTATTTACATATCTAAGTAAAACTAGTGGTTTTGAAATAAATCTTATATATAGGATTCCAATTCAATTAGCATACTTATTACTTCCAATAGTACCAGACTTAGATTGGTATGGAATAGCAATATTAGGAGTAGTATTACCATTTACAATATATATATTTATAAAAACTATTCATGATAAGAAAACAGTTAGAGAATCCCGTGGAAAGATGAAAAAGAATAGTTTATTAAAAGCACTTCCATTAATATTTATAATAGCAATAATAGTAACCTTTGTATCAGGAATATATAAATATAAACCATTAGCAATAATGTCAAACAGTATGTATCCTCTAATAAAAAGGGGAGATGCTGTTATAATGGAAAAAATTGATGATAAATTATTAAACAATCTAGAAATTCATGATATAATTGTATATAGACTAGAAAACACTATAGTAGTACATAGATTAATTTATATAGAAGAAAAAAATAATGGTAAAAGAATTTTTATTGCTCAAGGTGATAATAATAATATGCCAGATGAAAAAATAATAGAAGAAAATCAAATACTTGGAATTATAAGATATAAAGTACCAAAAGTAGGATATCCAAGTGTATTATTAAGTGAGTTATTTAATAAACAACAAGCAAAAGTAGAAACAGGTAAATAGAATAAAAGGAGGTAAAATATGGCAAAAAGATTAGTTAAACGCTATAAAGGATTAAAACCAATATATAGATTCTTATTAGCCTTTATAATATTAGCATGTATATTTATCTCCGTATTTCTAATGCAGTTAAGTCTAAAAAAAGAAAAATCACAAGGACAAGACTTATTATATACATATAATATTAATCAAAACTTAGATTATAAAGTATATCTATATGATAATAGTTTTATAGATGATCCTTATCTAAAACCTGGTCAAATGTATGTATCAGACTTAGTAAAAAATATAGAATTAAACTTCTTATTTAATTATTCAGGTAATAAAAAAGTTAATTTAGATTATAATTACAAAATAGATGGAGAAATTAATGGAGAATATCCTTCTACTACAAGTGCTATAGATACAACAGATACAAAAGTATGGAATAAAACATATTCATTCTTAGATACAACTAATAAAACAATTAAAGAAAATCCAAGTTTTACAATAAATGAAAAAGTAAATATAGATTTTGCAAATTATAATAAAGAAGTAATAACATTTAAAAATCAATTAGGATTACCAATAAATGCATCATTAAAAATAACAATGACAATAAATATTAATGGTACATGTGATGGTAGTAAAATTAACGATGAAAAGAAAATAATATTAGATATACCATTAGGTAAACAAGCATTTTCTATTACTGAAGATTATAAAAAGACTGATTCAACTCAAATATTTAATACAGTTGAAAAAGTAAAAGCTCTTAATCAAACAGAAATGAAAATAGGAATAGCAATATTTGGATTAGCAATAATGATCTTTATAGTATCTTTCAAAGCAATATTTAATATTCAAAAGAAAACTAAATATAATAAAGATTTAGATAAAATATTAAAAGATTATGGAGAAATAATAGTAGAAGTAATTGATCCAATTATTCAAAATGATCTAGATATAATAAATGTTAAAAATATTGAAGAAATGATTGATTTAGAAGAAGAATTAAGAATACCAATAACATTCTATGAAGAAATACCAAATAAAAAAGGTATATTCGTAATAGTACATAATAATATTATCTATCAATATACTTTAATAGATGAAGAATAATTTACAATTATAAAAAAATATATTAAAATAATATGGAAGGTGGGTAAATTTACAATGGATAAAGAAGTAGAAGAAGTAAAAGAAATTAAAAAAGAAAAGAAAACTAAAAAGAAAAAATCATTAACAAAAAGAATTATTAATGTAATAGTTACTTTAATATTAATATTAGTAGTAGGTAATGTTGCAATTGGAATGTTAAATATGAATAAAATAAATAATGGAGAAAAACCAATCTGGTATACAAATAAAACAGAAAAGAAAACAACAACAAAAGAAACAACAACATACGATGTATTATTATTTAAGATAATTAAAACATCTAATGCAAAAGGTACAACTACTACAATGAAAGTATTTTTCTTAGATTAAAAAAAAGACTTAAAAGTCTTTTTTGTTTTTCTATATAAAATATATAATTATACCTGCAACAGAAGCAGCAACCATTATTAATAATAAGAATATAGACATAAATTTAATCATTTTTTTATTCATTTTATACACCTCAAGTATAATTATAATAAATAATAATAAAAATGTAAAACATATTTTTAAATTAGATTAATATAATGTATCAGGTGATAAAAATGAAAATAACAGATTATACAAAAAAAGATGCATTTATTAAACAAAAGAAAACATATATATTCTTAATAGCAATAATAACAATAGGAATAATATTAGGAATAAGTTACATATTTCTAATAAAAGATAACGATTTAAAAATAATTAAAGATGAAGTAACTTCATTTTTTAATTTGATTAAAAGTAATAAAATAGATTATAATTCTGGAATAATTAATAGTTTATCTACTAATATTCTATATTGCACTGGTATATGGTTATTAGGTATATCTATTATAGGAATACCTATTGTATTAATACTATTATTATTTAAATCCTTTGTATTAGGATTCTCAATAAGTTCAATAATCAATATTTATGGCTTTAAAGGCATTTTAGGAGCAATTACATATATTTTCCCACATCAACTATTATTTCTTCTTATATTGCTTCTAATTAGCTTCTATTCAATTAATTTTTCTATTAAACTATTTAGATGTTTATTCTTAAAGAAAAATATAGATTTTAAAAGTATAATGAAGAAATATATAAAAATATATATTATATCTATAATAGGAGCAATATTAGTATCCATAATAGAAATATATTTATCTCCATATATAATAAAATTATTTACTTATATCATATAAAATATAGATAATTATCTTAAATTAGTATATAATTAGCAGTAGGTGAAGTTATATGAAAAAAGTAGTAATAGGTATGAGTGGTGGAGTAGACAGTAGTGTTGCAGCAATTATATTAAAAAAACAAGGATATGAAGTAATTGGACTTTTTATGAGAAACTGGGATGCATCTATGAATGGAGACTTTTTAGGTAATCCTACTCTCAATAATGATATATGTCCTCAAGAACAAGATTATAATGATGCCCTTGAAGTATGTAATAAATTAGGTATTGCATTACATAGAATAGACTTTGTTAAAGAATA
>CAYMEJ010000005.1:35707-36242 GCA_964389735.1 uncultured Muribaculaceae bacterium | reverse complement strand
ATCATTACATATTTATCTTCACGACCTAAGATTTGAGCAGATGTTCCAGCAGATCTTGCTAGTTCAGCTCCCTTTCCTGGACGAAGTTCAATGTTATGAATCATTGTACCTACTGGTATATTCATTATTGGTAATGCATTACCCACTTTGATATCAGCAGCTTCTCCAGATTCTACTGTCATTCCAACAGTTAATCCTTTTGGTGCAATAATATATCTTTTTTCTCCATCTGCATAATTGATTAATGCTATATTAGCTGTTCTGTTTGGATCGTATTCTATACTTGCTACTGTTCCAGGTATATTTAATTTATTTCTTTTGAAATCAATGATACGATACTTTCTTTTCTCTCCACCACCTTGATGACGAGTTGTTATCTTACCTTGATTATTACGTCCTCCATTTTTCTTAAGAGGAACAACAAGAGACTTTTCTGGAGTGCTTTTTGTTATTTCATTATTTAATAAAGTACTCATTTTTCTACGACCTGGTGTTGTAGGCTTAAAACTTTTGATTGCCATATTTATTTTCCTCC
>CAYMEJ010000005.1:3140-35697 GCA_964389735.1 uncultured Muribaculaceae bacterium | reverse complement strand
TTACGACCACCGTTTTTGTTTAAACTTACTAATAAACTTTTTTCAGGAGCAGTTTTAGTAATGTCTTCATTAACTAAAACACTCATTTTTCTTTGTCCGTTAGTATTAGGTTTATAATTTCTTACTGACATGTTGTAACCCTCCTTCTAACCAAGATCAATAGTTTGACCTTCAGCAAGAGTAATAAATGCTTTTTTACATCTATTAGTCATACCGCTGTAACGTCCAACTCTCTTTTTCTTAGGTTTAATATTTAAAGTACGAATTTCTTTAACTTTTACGTTGAATATTTTTTCAACAGCTGATTTAATTTCAGTTTTAGTAGCTTTTGAATCTACTTTAAATACATATTTTCCTGCTTGAGCAAGAGCACCACTTTTTTCAGTGATAACTGGTGCTTTTATAATTTCTAAGTACTTAGTATCCATTAAACAAGCACCTCCTCAATAGCTTTTAATGCTTCTTCTGTAACTACTACTGTATTAGCAGCAACTAAATCTAAAACATTAATTTCACTAGCTTCAATTAATATTACATTTTCTAAATTTCTAGAAGCTAATATTACATTTTCATCTAATTCTTTTACTATTAATAAAACTTTCTTATCTACTAATTTAAGATTTGATAAAATATTTATCATTTCTTTAGTTTTAGGAGATGTAAGTTTTAATTCATCTAACACTACTAAAGCTCCATCATTTGCTATATCAACTAATGCACTCTTTAATGCTAAACGTCTTTCTTTACGGTTTTGTTTCTTACTATAGTCTCTTGGTACTGGACCACCGTAAGTTCCTCCACCTACCCATTGTACAGATCTAATAGATCCTTGACGAGCATGACCTGTTCCTTTTTGACGCCATGGTTTTCTTCCACCACCGCTAACTTCAGAACGAGTCTTTGTTTTATGTGTTCCTTGTCTTAATGATGCTCTAGATAAAATAACCGCATCATATAAAACTTTTTGATTTGATTCAATTCCAAATAAATCTTTATTTAATTTAATGTCCTTAAGTGTTTCACCTTTAGTATTTAAAAGTTTTACTTTTTCCATATTCAATTCCTCCTTTCATCACTTTACATAATCATATTTTAATTTTATTAATTTCTATTATTCTTGTGATGATGTTTCATCTTCAGTTGCTTCTTCTGCAACTTCTTCAGTAGTTTCTTCTGCAACTGTTTCATCAGTATTTGCTTCTTCAGCAACTTCTTCAACAACTGTTTCTTCTACTACTTCTTCTTCAACAGGAATTTCTACATAACTTACTAATTCTTCAGTTTCGTTTACTTTTTCACCTTTTTTAATTGAAGTTCTAATCATTACTAAAGATTTTTTTGGACCAGGAACATTTCCCCTTATTAAAATAACATTATTTTCTAAATCGATATCTACTACCTCAAGATTTTGAATTGTAGTAGTTTCATTACCCATATGTCCAGGTAACTTTTTACCTTTCAATACGTGCATTGGTAACAGTGTACCAAGTGAACCAACACCTCTATGATATTGTGAACCATGTCCCATAGGACCACGAGATTGGTTATAACGTTTAATAACACCTTGGAACCCTTTACCTTTACTAGTTCCTGTTACATCAATGATTTCTCCTTTTGTAAATAAACTAGCATCAATAACTTGTCCTAATGTATAGTCATTAACATTTACTCCCCTAATTTCTCTTAAGAAGCGCTTAGGTTCAGTATTCGCTTTGTTTGTATGACCCATTTTAGCTTTATTGCTAACTTTTGGTCTTACAGTTTCATATCCTAATTGGATAGCGTCATATCCGTCTTTTTCTGCTGTTTTAATTTGTGTAACAACATTAGGTTCAACTTCAATAACAGTAACAGGAATTAATTTACCACTTTCAGTAAATACTTGTGTCATTCCTATTTTTTTACCTAAGATTCCTTTCATACTTTTTCCTCCTAATTTTTATTGTACTTTTATTTGAACATCAACACCGCTTGGTAAATCTAAATGAGTTAATGCCTCAATAGTTTCCTTGCTTGGATTTTTGATATCAATAACTCTCTTATGTGTACGCATTTCGAATTGTTCACGTGAATCTTTATCTTTATGAACAGCTCTTAAAATAGTATACTTTTCAATTTCTGTTGGTAATGGTACTGGACCACTAATTTCTCCACCAGATCTTTTAATAGTTTCAACTATTTTTGTTGCAGCATTGTCTAGAATTCTATGATCATATGCTTTTAATTTGATACGAACCTTTTCTTTTGACATTTCTGAATCCTCCCTTCGCCTATATCTAGTATAGACTTGCTCCGTGTGAATAACCTGATTTTTTGCACCAACTTAACCTGGTGTATCAGCAACCTCCCACATCTAAGCAGCCACACAGTTAAAAGTATAACACAAGTTTTATAAGGAATCAAGCATTTTTTTAAAATAAAAAAAGTAATTATTTTTTTCATAATTACTTAAAAACACAATTATTATCAAAATCTAACATAATTTTTTTTATATCATCAGTTTTCCCTTTTATTTTATTTAAAACAGTTTTCTTGAAAAATCTCTTCTTATCATATTCTACTAATAAATCAAATACATCTTTTAACAATGAAATCATATCAGTAAAACTGTTCTTATTACCAGTAATATTATCAAACCAATATTCAACATCATTCATTTCACCTTTTAATCTTAGTTTTTCAATAGTAGGATAAAAAGTTTTATTATCAGTTAATATCTTACTAATTAGCATTTGATAACTATATGATAAAGATTTATAATTACTATTTTTTATTGAGTATAAAGTATTAGTTATTTCCACATTATTAATATTATAATTATTAAAAGAATTAATAATATCAATCATTTTTTCTGTCTGTTTAGTATTAATTATTTCTTCTAAAATATATTTATCTTCCTTAATTAGTTTATCCTTCTTTTTCTTATCAAAAACAAGATTAGCTAAACCAGCTCTAATATAAATAAAATCATCAGTCTCTCTCATATTATTAATATAAGAATTAACAGCATGGTTATATTCATGCATTAAATTATCTAATAACTGCATTAAATCTATATTAGTATAATTATTTAGCATAATATATCGATTAACATAATATCCATCATTATATTTTAATTCACTTACATACGCAGCTTGATATTTTTTATCTTCTACATCATTAATAATAATTGGAATGTTTTTAAAGCAACTAATAATTAAATTCTCATTTTCTAATCCATATTTAATTATAAAAGTGGGCACTATTAAATATAATAAATGTTTAATGTTATTTGGATAATTGTACTTATTACTTATTGCATCAACATCATTTATATATTTATCAAAATACTTATTTATGTTTTCATTATTAATATTCATACTATTCATTTTCCTTTTCTTTTAAACTGGCAGGCATTATTATAGAAGATCCATATTTATCTTTTATACTATCTACTACTTCTTGAACCTTATCATTATTAACATTACTAGGAACATCAAATAATGAAATTTGCTTTGCACTATCATCAGTAAAATCGGATAATCTTATACCAATTAATCTTAAAGGTTCACCCTTCCATGTTGTATCAAGTAATTTTACAATATGCTTATATATATCTTCGGTAACATTAATTGGATTTTGTGATTTCATTTGTTTTGAATAAACAACAAATTCCCCTGTTTTTAATATTATCGCAATAGTTTTAGCATATTTCTTTTGCTTTCTTATTGCTAATCCAACCTTATCAGATTGCTTTAATAGTGTTCTCTTTAATATTGTTTTTGATTCTATATCTTTAGAAAATGTTTCAGTAACGCTTACACATTTGCTTTCATCATACGTATTTTCTACTTTAGAATTATCAATTCCATTAGCAGAATTGATCATATCTATTGCATGATTTTTAAAATACCTTTTTAATATCTCCAAATCAGTTTTAGCTAAATCTTCAATTGTTTTTATTCCTAGATTGTTTAAAATAACTGTACTTTTTTTCCCAACCATAAAGAGTTCAGAAACTGGCAAAGGCCACATTTTATCTTTTACTTCTTCCGTAAATAGTGTATGTACCTTATTTGGTTTTTCAAAATCACTTGCCATCTTAGCACATAATTTATTATTTGCAACACCAACATTAACAGTATACCCAAATTTATTAAATATTTCATCTTTCATTTTATGTGCTAATTTTATTGGGTCATCATATAAATAACTTGTACCAGTCATATCCAAAAAACATTCGTCAACAGAAAATCTTTCTACATTAGGAGTATAAGTTAAAAAATATTCATATAACCTATTTGATTCATTTCTATATAAAAGCATATCGCCACTAAATACTTGTAAATTAGGACACTTTTTTCTTGCCATAAACAATGGTTCAGCAGTTACAACACCCATCTTTTTTGCTATAGGTGACTTTGCAGTAACAATACCTGTCCTCTTCTTTTCATCCCCACCTATGACGCAAGGAATAGTTCTAATATCAACATTTGAGCCCTTTCTTAATAAATCAACAGCAGTCCATGATAAAAAGGCATTATTTACATCAATATGAAATATTATTCTTTTATTCATTAAATCACCTCATTTATATATTTATTATAATAGAGATGACATTTCCAAACAATCGAACATCAAAAAAAAGATTAAATTTAATCTTCTTTTACACTTTTATAAATTATCTTTCAAACAGAATAAAGAATAGATTGGTATATATCTAATTCCTTTCTTTTTACTAAAGTTATCTTCAGTAACACGTATAGCTTCATCTATATTAAATTTATTCATAAATAAAGCTAAGGATTTTGATTTAGATAAATTCTTATTAACTAATTCAATTGGAATTACTTTACCATTACGAGTTTGCACTACAAAAGGTACTTCTGCTTTTCCTTCTGATTGATAATAATATAAATTATAACCACATGACATAATGCTATTAGCAATAAAATTTTCATAAACAATATATTTCAAATTATCATCAGTTAAAAACTTAATCTTAGAAAGATGTAACATTTTATATAAAATACCTGTATCATTTAAATACAATTTAAAACTTTCATTATCTCTACACTTACTAAGTGGGCTTTTAACTTCACTTATTTTATAACACTTACCAATAAATCCATTAACATTTAAGAAATCAATTGCTGCTTCATAATCTTTACTTCTACCACCAGATTTCATTAATCCATATCGAAATTTCTTATTACTTTTCAATAATTGATAAGGTATTATATCTAACACTTCTTCAGCTCTAGTAATATCTATTAAGTTAGTCATAGATAATAGTGATTCTTTATACGTATCCAAAATATGTGCTTGTGCCACATTAAGTTTTAATATACTTTCTTCTTTTATAAATCTATCAACTATTTCTGGTAATCCACCAGTCATTATAAAATTTTCAAAATAATCCATTGCTATAGAATGAAATGGCATTGGTTTATTATTACGATAAGATGTCTTAATAAAATCTATTAATTCTGTATTACCTACTGCCTTTAAATATTCCTCAAAATCCATTTGGAACATATATTTGAATTGTAATTCTTCACCTTTAAATTTTAATAAATTTTCTTTTAATGATGTAATCATAATTATATGATAATTATTTTCTTCTTTACCAAATAGTTTAATTGATTTAACAATATCATTATCATTAACATTATCAATAATAATTAAAGTATCATCTTTTAGTATTGTTTCTCCAACTAATAAAGATAATTTCAAAATTATTTTCTCCACTGTTTTTTCTTTTTTTACAATATCAAGCAATGGTTGATTATTATTAGCATCTATATATGCAATTGTTTTATATTCTTTTTCACCAAATTCTATTGCTGAATATGTTTTTCCTATTTGCTTATTACCATAAATAAGTAAAGGTTTCCTAGATACATCTCTTTTCCATTTCAAAAGATCTTCATTTATTTTTCGTTCCATAAATTGTATCCTCCTTACATTAACTACTATATTAATTATAATTAATTATTAATAATTAGTCAACTACTTGTAAAAAAACAATTAATTTGTTATTATATACAATTACTAAGAGGTGATATTATGTATTTATTTAATCCTTTCTCTGCTGAAGAAATAGAAAATATATATTCTGACATTGTAATTTATTCCGTTCTAAATTACTTAACCCTACCAAAAATATGGAAAGATTATTTTGCAGATAAGTATGATTATGCCTTAAAATTAATAGCAGAAAATAATTTAACAGTTCCAGACATTGATCCAGAAAGTTTATATGAAAATCTTAAGGAGAGATATGACAATTATAATGACGTTAAAAACGTAAATAGAAAAGTCATAGATGAAATTGCCGAAACAATAATATATGAATTTTTAAGATTTGCGCCAAAAACTAATAATGAATGCGAAAAAGTTGAATATTTATACGATTTTCTTTCAGACTATCTTGCGTTTTCCGAAGAATTAGTAAAATATTGTACAAAAATTCCACCAATAAAAGGTTTAGAATTTGATTTTAATGATTCTACCCCTGTTGATCATACCCCTAACGGAACATTAGTAATTGGTCAAGGTTCAAGTGATGAAATATGTAATCTATTTATTATGTTAGGGAAAAAATTACATTTAAATATTGATAAAGAATATTGTAATTATGAGGGACATAGACATGCACTTAATAAAGTAAATTTTAGAAATGGAGATGAATCATTTGTTGATTTAACAATTAAAATAAGAAATAAAGGTACAAAAGAAAATAGTTTCCTAGTTTCGCAAATTATATTAAATAAATATAATAATTTTGAATTTGATGATAATTATGCATGCAAAAATATTCTTACAAATAATACAAACAGAAGTGCAGAACTAATAGAAGAAATAAGCAAAGATAAACCTGAAATAGTAATTATAGAAACAAAAACAAAAAAATTGGTAAAATAAAACAGACAAATGTCTGTTTTTTTATCGTACATAATTTTTTTGAAATTCTAATCTTAATTTATCTGCAATAGTTACTATAAATTCACTATTAGTTGGTTTAGCTTTATCTATATCGACACTATGTCCAAATATATCTTCCATCATATCCCAACTTCCTCTATTCCAACTAACTTCTATCGCGTGTCTAATTGCTCTTTCAACACGAGATACAGTAGTATCAAACTTATTTGCTATATCTGGATATAACTCCTTAGTAATTCCACCAATTACATCAGGTCTATCGTAAAGAATAGATATTCCTTCACGAATATATTGATATCCTTTTATGTGAGAAGGTACACCAAGTTCATGTAATAATTTAGTAATTGATATTTGCAAATTGTTATGATAAATATCTATAGATAAGTTATCATATTGATTTTCATCCACACACTCCTCTATCCTTTTCTCTAAATCTGATAATTCAAAAGGTTTCAATATAAAATAATCAACACCATATTCCGAAACTTTTCTTATCATATCTTGAGCATTATAAGAAGTTAATACTATTACTTTTTTATCAATATTTTCCTTTCGTATTGTTTCTAGTACTGCTAAACCATCTCTCTTAGGCATTATAAGATCCAAAATAATCACATCAAAATCATTCTGATTATTTTTTATTAGTTCTATACCTCTTTCTCCATCGTTTGCATCCAATACTAACTTGATGTTTGCGTGACTGCTAAAATACTCCTTAATCATCTTTACTAACTCTACGTTATCATCAATCATAAGTACGCGTATATCTTTCATAATTTCTCCTCTCTTATACTTCACGCAAGTATAATTATACAATAGATGAAACGACAAATAAATAGAATAATTTAGCTAGTTATGTCAAGTTGTGTCGAATATGATAAAAAAAAGAGGAATTATCTCTTTCCTCCTAAAACATTCATAGCTAATGCAATAAAACATAATAACATTACTACAATTATTATCCATAAAATTGGATTATCAAAATGATTGTTAATAAATTGTTCTAACTCATTAAAAGTTTCATCCATACTTTTAATTATATCCGTAAAAATATTTAAACTAAGCATTATAAATACCCTCCATAATTTCTACCATTTTCTTAACACTATCTATTTTTAAACTAGCACCACCTACTAAGTAACCATCAACAGATGTTATTGTTTCTAATTCAGAAATGTTATTTTCATTTACACTTCCACCATATAAAACTGTAGCTTCAGCATTAAAATTATTTTTAATTATTTCTTTTATCAAAGAAATTACATTACTTATTTCTGCAGTTGTTGGTACTAAACCAGTTCCTATTGACCAAATTGGTTCATATGCAATAATAATTTTATTAAAATCTATATTTTTTAAATCATTAATTAATTCATTCTTTATTACTTCAATAGTCTTATTATTGTCATATTGTTCTTTCGTTTCTCCAACACATAATATAGGAATAATATCATTATTAAACATTAATTTTAATTTACTATTAATCATTTCATCAGTTTCATTCAATAAGGTTCTTCTTTCAGAGTGCCCTACTATTGAATAATTAACATTTAATGAGTTTAATTGATTAACACTTATTTCACCTGTTAAAGCACCTTTTTCAATCATACCTACATTTTGTGATCCTAAATAATAATTTTCTTGTTTAAATTTATTTAAATAAATAGAAGATGGACAAACAATACATAGTATATTATTAAAATTTATATTATTAAATCTTAAAATATAATTATCTATCTCCTCTAAATTCATATTCATTTTATGATTTAAAGCTAATATTTTCATTTTTTGTCCCCCTTTATTTTACCAATAATTCTAGATATATAACCAAATTTCTCTTTTTTATTTCTTAAGGCATAATTATATACATCTAAAATAGACTCAGCATAATATTTTGAACTATATCTTTCAGTAGCTATTCTAGCTTGCCTAGCAAGTATTTTCATTCTTGATTTATCATTATATAATTCTAATATTTTAGCTTTACATTCTTTTTTATTTTTAAATAATTTACCATTTGATTCATCAACAACAACTGTTCTAAAACTTTCATCATCAATACAAACGGGGATAAGTTCTGCGGCCATAGCCTCAATAACAGTAAGACCTTGTGTTTCAGTAACAGAAGCTGTCAAAAATATATCTGCTAATTGATAATAACTTGGAATATCTTCCCATGCAACTTTACCAACTAATATAATTTTATCTTCTAAATTATATGATTTAATAATTTTGCTATATTTTTCATAATCAGGACCATCTCCTACAATAAGAAACTTCATGTTACTATTTTCTTTCATTAAATCTTTTTCAACTTCTAATAAAAATTTAACATTTTTTTCTTCTGCCAATCTACCAACAAAAATTGAAACAAAATCATTATCTTTTATATTATATTGCTTTTTTATTTCATTAATATATTCCTTATTTGCATTTTCTCTATAAAATCTTTCTACTTCTATTCCAGTAGGAATAATGTGAATATTTTTATCTATTTGGTATTTTTCCTTAAATAAATCATATGTTTTCTTAGTTGGTACTATTAATTCAGATGCTGTTTTATCACAATAAAATAATGTTAAATATTCTACTATTTTTTTACTAGATTTATCAAAGTATCCCTTAGTAATATAATGTATATAATCTTCATACATTGTATGATAAGTATGAACTAAAGGGATATTTAATTGTTTTGCTATTATTCTTGAAAAAGTTCCAATACCAAATTCAGTATGAGAATGAATAATATCTAAGTTCCATTTCTTAACAGTATTTATCGCTCTAATAGGATATATACCAGTTAATCTATAATCATATATTCCAATAGGAAGTCCAGGTATTC
Source organism: uncultured Muribaculaceae bacterium (assembly GCA_964389735.1). GTDB lineage: Bacteria > Bacillota_I > Bacilli_A > RF39 > UBA660 > JAQUVS01. The sequence continues at coordinate 25,928 of CAYMEJ010000005.1, read as the reverse complement.
TAAGTACATGTTCTTCTTCATCATATTCATATTTCATACTTTCAGGATTAACAGTAACTATATATACTTCATTTCCTTTTTTTTCTAATGCCTTTTTTAACATTAATACGCTCGTCGAAACTCCATTAATAAATGGAGGATACGTATCTGTAAATATACCTATTCGCATACGTTATCATCTCCTTTAGAAACATTAAATACTATTGCTCCTACAACCATAGGTATATAGTATGTAACAAATCTCCAAATTAATAATGTTGCTGATAATGTTGCTGATTTTAAGAAGTTACCAAAAAATTGCATAAATCCATATTCAACTCCACCACTTCCACCAGGAAGTGGAACAAATGAACCTAATATTGCGACATAAGCAGACGCTACAAATGTATTCATAACAGTTAAGTCTGTTTTACCATTAAATGCTAAAACAACAAATATCGGTGTTAAATATTGAGAAAATAATGATAACATCTCATACAATACACCAAAAATACATACTTTTTTGTTTTTTCTTAAATATGTAGCACCTTCATAGAAATCTTCACATCTTTCTGTCCATTTTTCTAGTGCTTTTTCCTTATCTTTTACTATTTTTAATTTATTTAAAATAGTAATCATTTTATTTATTATAAACTTATTAAACTTCTCACTAAAACTAATTATTATTAATACGACCATAACTAAGAAATTAATAATAAATCCTAATGTTATTAATTGATTCAATAAATCAACATCTTTTAATATATCAAATTGATAATTTAATACTAAAGCGATAACTCCCATTAATACAAGAGCAGCTTGATATAAAATAAAGTTTTGAATTATTATATTTGTAGATTTTGTAATCCTAAATCCTTCCTTTTTCAACATATATACTTGCATTGGTTGTCCGCCTGTAGAAAAAGGTGTAATACCATTAAAAAATTTAGTTATTGTAATTAATCTCAAAGCATTCTTAAACTTATACTTTTTACTATATTCTTTTGCAATGCCATAAAAACAAAGTGAATCAAAAAATATAAAAAGAAAACTAAATAGTAATGCAACAAAAATCCAAAACATATTAGCACCAACTAATAAATCTACAATACTAGAAAAATCATCCTTCATTACAAAGAATAATACAACTAGTGTTATTAATAAAATTATTATACTGTTTCTTTTTAAATTTTTCATGTTCATTCACCTAACTACAATCCTTTTGGATTATCTTTTACAAAAGTATTAAAATCATTTGTATTATCTATTAATTCATAGTTACTATTAATCATAAAGCTCATTAAATCTTTATCTTTATTTTTAACAATAAAATTAACAGTATCCATATTTAATGTATTAAATACATAATCTGTACTTTTTTCTACCATTTCTTTTTTTGTTTTATCAGAATCAATAAATGTTTCTAAATTTAAATTACAAGACTTTGAATCTAAATAACCATTTATATAACCAATCCCATTTATTATATCATCTTCTACAAAAAAAATCATTTCATTTACTTCAAATTGAGATTTATCATCTTCATATTCTGAATTATACCAATCAAATACAGAAGTGGGTAACCTATCAACGTTTCTTCCAATTAAGCTAATTTGTTCCTTATCTTCTCTTTTTGCTAATAATATTTTTAACTTACTCATTTTATAACTCTTTTATTGACTCAAGTCCAGGTAATGTTTTACCCTCTAAATATTCTAATGTTGCTCCACCACCTGTTGAAGCATGAGTTACTTTATCTTTATAGCCTAACTCTGTAGCAGCAGCTACTATATCTCCTCCACCTAATACTACATGAGCATCTAATGAAGTAATAAATTCTAAAACGTCTTTAGTACCTCTGCTATATTTTTCCATTTCATAAACACCCAAAGGACCATTCCATACTACTGTCTTAGCATCTTTTAAAATGTCTTTATATAAATTAATGGTTTCAACACCAATATCCATTCCCATTTCATTATCTAAGATTTCATTAACATTAACATTTCTATTAGGAGTATCATTATTAAATTCAGTAGTACTATTAACATCTACAGGTAAGACTATTTTATCACCATATTTCATTAATATATTTTTACAAAACTCTATATTTTCTTCATCCACTAATGATTTACCAATATTTAAATTATCTGCTTTTAAGAAAGTAAATGCCATACCTCCACCAATAATAATTTTATCTGCTTTTTCTGCTAAATTAGTTATAACACCAACTTTATCACTTACCTTAGCACCACCTAATATTACTACATATGGTCTAATTGGATTATTTAAAACTTCTAAAGCCCTTAATTCTTTTTCTACTAAGAAACCGATACCATTTTCCAAATATGTTGCAATACCTACATTTGAAGCATGTGCTCTATGAATAGTACCAAAAGCATCATTAATAAATATCTCACCTAAACTAGCCCAATATTTACCTAATTCTTCATTATTAGAACTTTCCTTTTTACCCTCAAAATCTTCATATCTAGTATTTTGAAGTAGAAGTACATCCCCACTTTGCATATTATTAATTGCAGTTTCTAATTCTACTCCTCTAGTTTTATTAACAAAAGTTACTTTCTTATTTAATAATTCAGCCAATCTAACAGCAACAGGCCTAATATTATTTTTTTCTAAATCACTTTCTTCTTTAATTCTACCTAAATGAGATAATAATATTACTTTTGCACCTTTATCAATTGCATATTTTATTGTTTCTAAACTCATAACAATACGATTATCATCTACTATTTTTCCATCTTTCATTGGAACATTAAAATCACATCTAATAATTACTTTCTTATTTTCAATATTAAGTTCTTTAATTGTTCTTTTCATAAACTTTCCCCTATTCTATTTTTATATAAATATTATAACATATTTTTGCAACAAAAAAACAATGTATACAAAAATATACATTGCTTATTATCTATTTAGTCATTAAATATTTTGCAGTTCTAACCATTTGACTAGTATAACTCATTTCATTATCATACCATGCTACTACTTTAACTAATTGTTTACCCTCTACTTCTAATACACTAGTAGATAATCCATCTACTACTGCACCATATCTTGAACCAATAACATCACTAGATACAATTGGATCCATTGTAAAATTAATTGTTTCATTCATATTAGCTTTAAATGCATTATTTATTTCTTCTACACTAGTATTCTTTTGTAATTCAAGAGTCAAATCAATTACTGATCCAGTTGAAACTGGTACTCTCATTGCAGAACCATCAAGTTTTCCTTTTAATTGAGGAAGTACATTCCCGATAGCACTTGCTGCTCCAGTTGATGCAGGAATAATATTTGCTGCTGCTGCTCTACCACGTCTAGCCTTAATACCTTTTTTATGAGGAACATCTAGAGTTGCTTGATCATTAGTATAAGCATGAACAGTTGTCATATATCCTTTTTCAATTTTAAAATAATAATCCAAAATTCTAAGAACTGGTGCTAAACAGTTAGTTGTACAACTAGCTGCTGATATTACTTGTTCAGTTCCATCTAAAACATTATTATTAACATTATAAACAATAGTCTTTAAATCACCTTTAGCTGGTGCAGAAATAATAACTTTCTTTGCCCCTGCATTTATATGTGCCATTGCTTTATCCTTATCTGTAAAAATACCAGTACATTCAAGTACTACATCTACATCTAATTGACCCCAAGGTAAATTTGCTGGATCTTTTTCTGCATATACCTTAACTTGTCTATTTCCTATTACAATACTATCATCATTATTGCTAATTTCATTTATCCTATAATTACCATGATTAGTATCATACTTTAACAAATATGCTAATTGTTCTGCATCTGTTAAATCATTTATTGCTACTACATCAAATTCTGGATCTTCTTCCATTAATCTGAATGCTAATCTTCCTATTCTTCCAAATCCGTTTATTGCTACTTTAACCATTTTCTATCCTTCTTTCTATTTTACATACATTATTATATACTTTTTTTTCACTTAAAACAACTACCACCAATAAATTCTCTTAAAATTGAATCATCAGGTATAACCTCTGATGGTATTGGTAAAAACACTCTTAAAAAATTAATTAATCTTTTAGCTTCATTATAATATGGTGAATCAATCTCAACAGAATATAGTAAAGGTTCTACATATGTTTTTAATACACCTAATTCATAAATTAAAGCTGTATTATACGTATAATCTGCCACATCTTGATAAGGAAATATATATTTTTCTTCTCCTTCTCTTACCTTAGTCCAAGCATCCAAAGTCATTTCAACTTTATATCCTCTAGTCCTATTATCTCTAACAATTCTTCTCAACAATCTATTATCAGTAGTACTAACTCTAGAATGAGAATCAATATTTAACTCAGTTAAAGCTGATAAATATATTAAAGTTTTATTAGATCTTGGAATATTTTCCAATATTTTTGGATTTAGTGCATGAATTCCTTCTATTAATAGGATATCTCCATCATCTATTTTAATACTCTTTTTATATTCTTTTGTACCATGAACAAAATTATATGTTGGTACTTTTACTTCTTCAAAATTTAAAATTTTTGCTATCGTTTCATTAAAAAGACTTAAATCAATAGCTTCCAATCTTTCAAAATCTGGTTTTCCATCATCATCAATTGGAGTTTCTGTTCTTTCAACAAAATAATCATCCATTGAAATAGGAATTGTTCTTAACCCAAAACTCTTTAAATACATTGATAATTTATTACATGTAGTTGTCTTACCACTTGAAGAAGGACCAGCCATTAAAACAACTTTGATATTGTTTCTGTTATTTGAAATTGCTTCTGCAATTTTCATTAATTTATTACTTTGTACTATTTCATCAATTCTTATTATTTCCTCAATTTCACTATTAGAAACAAGTTTATTTAAATCAACTACATTTTCTAATTTAATAGTTTTAGCCCAATCACGAGATTCTTTAAATAAATTAAAAACATTAGTCCTATGTTCATATTTTTTAATACCATCATTCATATATATTGTAGGAAATCTAAGGACAAATCCTCTATCATTAAGATATGTCAATTCAAAATTCCCTAATTCATTAGTGTTAGTAGGCATTAATGAATAAAAGTAATCATATAAATGTCCCAATTTATATAAAGTAACATAAGTATTAGTATTATATTTCGTAATTCCTTCTTTTATAGTATCATTTGTCTTTCTAAAATAATTAATTGCATCAATTCTAGATACTGTTAATTTAGAAATATCCATAGAATCTTCTACTATTTCTTTCATTTTTTTATCTAAAATATTTATTTCATTTTCAGTAATATTTTTGTTTATTTCAATATATAATCCCTTATCTATTGAGTGATTAACTACAATATTTGTAGAATTTCCAAATGCCATCTTTGAAGCATATGAAACTAAAAATACTAAACCATTCAAATAAATTCTATTAGCTCCTCGTTCTGTTAAATCACAAAATTCTATTTTTACTGGTTTTAAAATAGTTTCATTTAACTCTTTATATATACCATCTACTTTTGCCAAAATAATTGAATATTTGAATTTATCAGTATAATCTTTAGATAATTCTAATAATGTTGTTCCTTTATTAATTTCTTTTTCTTCATCAAATATAGTAACTTTGATTTTATCTTTCATAGTATCACCCTTTTAATTCTATTCCCCTATATAATAATATAGTATCACAATTTGTCTAATAATTGAATGAATAAATAGCAATACTTTACACTATTATATATATAGGTGATTATATGAGTTTGATTCCAATTGTAATAGATAAAGAAAATGGTAACGAAAGAAGTTATGATATTTTTTCTAGATTATTAAAAAACAGAATAATATTTTTAAGTGGAGAAATTAATGATGATATTTCAAACAGTGTAATAGCTGAATTATTATATTTAGATTCATTAAGTAATGAAGACATAAGTATCTATATAAATTCTCCTGGTGGCAATATTTCTAGTGGTATGGCAATTTATGATACTATGAATTTTGTAAAAAGTGATGTTTCAACAATTTGCGTTGGTCTAGCAGCTAGTATGGCCGCATTTTTATTGTCATGTGGTAAAAAAGGAAAAAGGTATATATTGCCAAATGCTGAAGTTATGATACATCAACCATTAGGAGGAGTACAAGGACAAGCAACAGAAATAAAAATAGCAGCTGAAAGAATTTTAAAAACTAAAGAAAATTTAAATAAAATATTAGCAAATAACACTGGTAAAAGTATTGATTCTATTGAAAAAGATACTGAAAGAGATTATTTTTTAGATTCAAAAGAAGCACTAAAATACGGTATAGTTGATAAAATAATAGAAAAAAGAGATTGATTATATAATTTCAATCTCTTTTCCTTTGTCATCACGTAATCTTGTAGCAAGTTCTTTTATTTTTCTAAATCTATGATTAAGACCAGATTTTGTAATTTCTTTATTTGTTTCATATGTAATTATTTCACTTAATTCTTGTAATGAAGCATCAGGATATTTTAATCTATAATTTATTACTTCCTGTAATTTTTCATCTAATAAATCCATTCCCATTACTTCTAATATTAAATTTATATCATTTATTTGATTATTAGCGGTTTCAATTATTTTATCTATATTAGCCTGTTCACAATTATTTAATCTATTAGTCATATTTTTATGATCTCTATATATTCTTATATCTTCATAATACATAACCGCATTAAAAGCACTTATCACTCTAAGAAAATCTCCTATTTTTTCTGCCTCTTTTATATAGACCATATAACCTTTATCTCTTTTTAATACTTTGCTATTTAATAAAAATCCATTCAATAAATGATTAATAAAATTGGCTTCTGATTTATTTTCTATCATATATTCCAAATGATATCTAGATGTTTTTGGATCATTAACACTGCCTTTAGACAAAAAACTTCCTCTTAAATAAGCTCTTATTTCTTCTTCTGAACCTAAAATATATTCCTCAGGTGATTCCAACTTATTATTATTATCATCAATAATAGATAAATCTTTTAATATTATTTCAGCTTTATCTTTTATATTTATTAAATATAAGTTATTTTTAGCAAAATGATTATTCTTTTTTGTAGATGTTTCACATATTACGTCATATATATCCTTTACTAATAAATATACTCTTTTTGCAACTGTTGCATTCTCAGTTACAAGATTTATCTCATCAGTAGTATAACTACCATTATTACGCATAAATCCAGATAATTCAGCTATATTTTCTAATTTAGATGTTTCTAATTTAGATATTTCATTTTTTATATTAGTTGCAAACGACATTTCATCACCTCATTAAATATGAAAATACTAATGAACTCAATTTTAAACTATTATGTTTTATAGTTCCATCTTCTGTTGTTAACAAGTCATCTTCAATAATTTCAATATCCATTTCTTTTATTTTATCATAATCTATTAATACTTGATCTTTTTGTTCCTCATCTGCATATTTTGATAACATCTCTTTTGATATTTTTGTACTAGTAACAATTGCAGCGTCTAAAACACCTTTACCAATATATTTTTCTATAATTTTTAAGTGATCACTTACAGTAAAATCATCAGTTTCGCCAGGTTGAGTCATTGCATTACATAAATATATTATATTAGCTTTTGTATGTTTTAATTCATTTACTAAATCTTGGCAAATTAAATGCGGAATTATGCTTGTATATAAACTGCCCATACTAAAAATAACAAGGTCAGCTTCTCTGATTGCCATAAGAACATCAGGTAATACATGAGGTTCTTCTTTATAAAAAATTCTCTTAAATTTTTTATTGGCTGATGCTAATTGTGTCTCACCCTCATATATAGTACCATCTTCTGCTTCACCCATTAACGTTAAATAATCCTCAGATATTGGTAATACCTTATGTTTAACATCTAGCAAAGTACTTAAATAACTAATACTTGTTTTTAAATCTCCCGTTTTATTTAATAAAGCAGTTAAAAGTAAATTACCCATTGGATGACCATTTAAATCACTATAAGTATCAAATCTATATTCCATTATTTCCTTTATATTACTTGGTAATGTGGATAAATTAGTTAATACTTGTCTAATATCACCAACAGCAGGTGTAGAAAATTCTTCACACAATTTACCAGTTGATCTACCATTATCAGAAACAGATATTACAGCAGTTATTTCTACTGGAAAATCTTTTAATCCCTTTAATAGATAAGATATACCTGTTCCTCCGCCTAATACTACTACTTTCTTTTTCATCATATCACCTACATTCATTATACACTAAAGCAATAAAAAAAGAATCTAAAATTCTTTTTTAAAATCTTATTTCCTCTTTTTCTGCTTCTTTATATAATCCATCAAATCTTGATCCCTTTTTGCAAAATATTAATAAACAGACTCCTATTATAAACAATAATATTGATGCAATTACAGCAACCCTAAATGGTCCCAACATTAAGCATTGTGATTCATCCCTAACAAACTCTAAAGCGAATCTACCTATAGCATACCAAATCAAATAAATACCTGTTATTTGACCAGTTTTAATATACCTAAATCTTCTAAAAATAAGTAAAGCAAAAAAACCAGTTAAATTCCAAATAGATTCATAAATAAATATTGGTTGCCTGTAAGCACCATTTATATACATCTCATCAACAATAAAATCGGGTACACCTAATTTTTGTAATGATGCTTGAGTTGTAATTGCTCCATAAACCTCATGATTAAAAAAATTTCCCCATCGACCAATTGCTTGACCAATAATCAAACCAACTGCACATATATCTAAAACTTTTAATGTCTTAGCCTTATATTTTTTAGTATAAAGTACTATCCATATAAAACCTGCTATTATTCCACCATGAATAGCAAGACCACCATTCCATACTTCTAATATCTCTAGTGGATATTGTAAATAATAATCAAGATTAAACAAAACATAATAAAGTCTTGCACCAATTAAACTAAAAATAATACCATAAAACAATAAATTAACCATAAATTCAGAATTTATTTTTTGTTTTCTAGTTTCATTCATTATTATTATACAAGCAACAAACATTGCCAAAAATATAAAGATTGAATACCAATAAACTTGAAAAAAGCCAAAATCAAACGCAATTCTATCCATTTTTCTTCAACCTCCTAATTAATGGTTTTATAATTATTTCATCTATAATAATATTAATAAGCGAAATTAAAATAGCTATAAAGAAAGGTGCTAATAAACCATCTATATCAAAGTATTTACCTAATATCCAATCAGTCAATTTTAATATAAATAAATTAATTGCTGGATAAAATAATCCTAATGTTAAACCTGTAATTGGTAAAGTTAAAAACACAATTATTGGTTTAATAGTTAAATTAAGTAAATATATTATTACCACTGCTACTATTGCAAATAAACCAAAATAACTATAATCAATAGTAAAAGATTTAAAACAGCAAGACATTAATAATAATACAATAGAATAAACAACAATATGAATAACCCATTCAATTATTCTAATTATAGCATTTTTATCTTTATTCATTTCTCTCACCTATAATATTTTTTTCAAAAATTCTCCAGTATATGATTCTTTAACCTTTGCTATTTTTTCTGGAGTTCCAGTTGCAACTATTGTACCACCATTATCTCCACCTTCAGGTCCTAAATCAATTATATTATCTGCTACCTTTATAACATCTAAATTATGTTCAATAACAATTACTGTATCACCATTATCTACTATTTTTTGAAATATTGCAAGTAATCTCTTTATATCACTAGAATGCAAACCAGTTGTAGGTTCATCCATAACAAATAAAGTTTTACCTGTTGCCTTCTTTTGTAATTCTTTAGATAACTTTACTTTACCAGCTTCGCCACCTGATAATGTAACCGCATTTTGACCAAGTTTTACGTATCCAATTCCTACATCTTCTAAAACTTGTAACTTAGATTTTATTTTTGGTACATTTTCAAAAAAACTTAATGCTTCTGTTACTCTCATATTTAAAACATCAGCAATATTTTTATCTTTATATCTTATTCCTAACGTTTCACTATTATACCTTGTCCCATGACAAACTTCACAAGGAACATAAACATCAGGGAGAAAATGCATTTCTATTTTTCTTACACCATCACCTCTACAAGCTTCACATCTACCACCTTTTACATTAAATGAAAATCTGTTTTTTTCATAACCAAGCATCTTTGCTTCCTTAGTATTAGTAAATAAATCTCTTATCTCATCAAATACTCCAGTATAAGTAGCTGGATTACTTCTAGGTGTTCTGCCAATAGGATTTTGTGATATTTCAACTATTTTATCAATATTTTCTAAACCTAATATCTTTTTAAATTTACCAGGCTTATCTTTTGAGTTATATAAATTTGTAGATACTGCCCTACATAAAATTTGATTAATTAATGTACTCTTTCCACTTCCCGATACTCCTGTAACACAATTTAATACTCCTAATGGTATTTTTACATCAATATCTTTTAAATTATTTTCAGAAGCACCTTTTATTTCAATAAACTTACCATTACCTTTTCTTCTCTTTTCTGGAACTTCTATTACTTCTTTTCCAGATAAATATCTACCCGTTATACTTTTTTCGTTTTTCATTACCTCAGTCGGTGTACCTACTGCAATAACTTCACCACCATTATCTCCAGCACCAGGACCAATATCTACTAAATAATCAGAAGCCAGCATAGTATCAGTATCATGTTCAACAACAATTAAAGTATTTCCCAAATCTCTCATTTCTTTTAAAGACTTAATCAATTTTTCATTATCTTTTTGATGAAGACCAATGCTTGGTTCATCTAATACATATAAAACTCCAGTTAATTTTGACCCTATTTGTGTTGCAAGTCTAATTCTTTGAGATTCTCCACCTGATAAAGTTCCAGCCATTCTATTTAATGTTAAATACTCCAATCCAACATTCTTTAAAAAATCTAATCTTGATTTTATTTCTTTTATTAATAAACCTGATATTTCTTGTTGCTCCTTTGTTAATTTTAATTTATCAAAAAAATTTACTAATTGTTTAATACTCATACAAGTAATTTCATATATATTTTTACCATTTATTAAAACTGACAAAACACCATCTGACAATCTTGCTCCATGACAAGTTTCACATGTAGTTTCTATCATATAATTTTCTAACCAATCTCTAATCCATTCACTTGATGTTTCCATATAACGTCTTTCTAAATTAGTTAATATACCTTCATAATAATCATAATTATCAGTAGTATTACCACCCTTTGTTCTATAATTAAAATGAATCAATTCATCACTTCCATATAAAACTATATTTAAATCTTTCTTACTCATTTTTGATAATTTTTTATCCATATCTATCTTATAATGATTACATACAGCTTCTAATCTTTTAAAGTAAATGCCGTCCTGATCATCACTTAATGTTACAAAAGCCCCTTCTTTTATAGATTTGTTTTTATCAGGAACTACTAAATCATAATCGATACTTAATTTAAAGCCCAATCCTTTACAATCTAGACATGCACCATATGGAGCATTAAAGCTAAATATTCTTGGTTCCAATTCAGGTAATGAAAAATCACAATATGGACATGCAAATGATTCTGAAAACACCAATTCTTTATCACCTAATATATCTACAACAACTTTTCCATTTGATAAATTAAGAGCATTTTCCATAGATTCATATAATCTACTTCTAACACCATCTTTAATTACAATTCTATCAATTACAACATCAATATTATCTTTTTTATTTTTATCAAATTCTATTTCATCATTAATATCATGGATTTCACCATTAGCACGTATTCTTACATACCCTTCTTTTCTTAATTTATCTATGATATCTTTATGAGTGCCTTTTTCTCCATGAACAATAGGCGCTAATATTACTAATTTAGTACCTTCATCATACTCTAAAACCTTATTTACCATTTCTTCTACTGATTGAGAAGAAATAGGAATATGATGATTAGGGCAATACGGAACACCTATTCTCGCAAATAAAAGTCTTAAATAATCATATATTTCTGTTACTGTACCAACAGTAGATCTTGGATTTTTATTCGTAGTTTTTTGATCAATACTAATAGAAGGACTCAATCCTTCAATAGAATCAACATCTGGTTTACTAGTTCCACCTAAAAATTGCCTAGCATATGCTGATAATGACTCAACATATCTTCTTTGACCCTCTGCATATATTGTATCAAAAGCTAAAGAGCTTTTTCCAGAACCTGATACACCTGTCATTACTATTAATTTATTTTTTGGCAATTCAATGTCTATATTCTTTAAGTTATTTTCTCTTGCACCTTTTACTATTATTTTATCCATACTAATTCCACCTGTTCTATATTATACCACTATTTTTTTATTTTATTGCATAAACATTTATATTATATCACTAGAACAAATGTTTTACAATATAAATTAAAAAAATTGCCTAACTAGCAATTTTCTTTGACAATACTTTACTTACTTCTGGCATCCCTGTTCTCTTTACAATTTGATTTATTTTTTTCTTTGTAAGAAGATTTGGTTCATAAGGTAACATATAATTTGTTAACGGCTTAACTTCATGAATATTATAATATTCATTTGGAGTTTCTAATGGTTCATATTGAATAACACCATTACTATCAATTCCTGTTTTCTTTAATTTTATTACTTTAGGTTTTAGATTATCTTCACCAACATATGCATTTGTATTTATTGTATCCACATATCCTAAATATATATTTTTTGCATTATATAATATTATATTATTCATATTATACCTCCACCCCTAATTTCTCTTAGGAGAAGTATAATATCATATTATCATCATTTTGTCAATCAAATTTACCCTTAAACGAACAATGTTTACAAAGGTTTTCAGAAACTTTTCTATTTCTAAATCCATTAATTATTTTATCAACTTTTTCTGTTGATAAAATATCTTTCATTTCACAATTAAAAATATTTCCTAAATTTATTACGCCCTCACAATCTAAACAACAAGGTACAACTGTTCCATCCGACAAAATACCCAATTGTTTATTAAGAGCATAACAATAACCGCTTTCTTGCAAATAATCATTATCGACATCAGGCCAAATAAATTTATTATCTTTATTGATATAAATATTTTTTGCAATACTAATATTCTTATCAATATATATTTTATTAACAATTTCTGTTGATAAATTATAATGACTAATTATTTGATTTATAATTTCATATTCTTTACTATCAATAGAATAATCATTTAAAGTCCAAAATCTATAAACAATATTTATATTCTTTGATAATATATCAACAGAATCAAATATATCTACTAAATACTTATCCTTAGAATTCTCACAATGTAAAGAAATATTTATTTGCCTAACAATATCACTATCAATAATATCATTAACATGTTCCTTCAATAAAGTTCCATTAGTAGTTATATTAACATGCTTATTATATTTTTTAGCAATCAATAATATTTTATGAAAATCTTTATGTAATAAAGGTTCACCCTTAATATGTAAGTAGATATAATCAGTATAATTATCTATTCTCTTCATAATTGTTTCGAACTCTTTAATACTTAAACTTTTTATTTTCCTATTTGTTTTAGAACAAAATGAACAATTCAAATTACATGCATTTGTTATTTCCACATATATTTTATTAAACTTCATAATTCTTACTCACTCTTTAATTCAAATAATATATCTCTAAGTTCCATAGCTCTTTCAAAATCTAGTTCTTTTGCAGCTAATTTCATTTCTTGTTCAAGAGATTCGATTGTTTTTTCTTTTTCCAATTTAGTTTGTTTTTTATTAATTGGTTTTTCAGTTTCATCAACATTTCTAATTAAATCTCTAATGTCCTTAGAAATAGTAATAGGTGTTATATTATGTTCCTTATTATACATAATTTGAATATCTCTTCTTCTTTGGGTTTCATCCATTGCATATTTCATACTATCAGTTAATTTATCTGCATACATAATACAATGACCATTTGAATTTCTAGCACATCTACCAATAGTTTGAATTAAACTTCTAGAGCTTCTTAAGAAACCTTCCTTATCAGCATCTAATATTGCAATTAAACTAACCTCTGGTATATCAATTCCTTCTCTCAATAAGTTTATACCTACTAAAACATCATATTTACCTAAACGCAAATCTCTTATTATTTGCATTCTTTCTAATGTCTTCACTTCGCTATGTAAGTATGCTACTTTGATATCAACTTGTTTTAAATAATTAGTTAGTTCTTCTGCCATTCTTATAGTTAAAGTTGTTACTAAAGTTCTTTCACCCTTAGAAATTCTATCATTTATTTCACCGATTAAATCATCTATTTGACCTTCTATTTTTCTTATTTCAATAGTAGGATCTAATAATCCAGTTGGTCTAATTATTTGTTCAACAACTTCATTATTTACATTTTCAAGTTCATAATCACCTGGAGTTGCAGAAACATATATAACTTGATTAATCTTCTTTTCAAATTCTTCAAATTTAAGAGGTCTATTATCTAATGCACTTGGAAGTCTAAAACCATATTCTACTAAATTCATCTTTCTTGCTCTATCACCATTATACATACCTCTAACTTGTGGAACTGTAACATGTGATTCATCTATAACAAGCAGATAATCTTTTGGAAAAAAATCCATTAATGTAGTAGGAGTATCGCCTTCATTTCTTAGAGACATATGTCTAGAATAATTTTCTACTCCTGTACAAAAACCAGTTGCTTCTAACATTTCCAAATCATAATTAGTTCTTTGTTCTAATCTTTGATATTCCAATAATTTATTTTCACTTTTTAATACTTCTAATCTTTCTTTTAATTCTTCTTTTATTCTAGAAATAGCTTCAATTCTTTTTTCATCACCAACTACAAAGTGACTAGCCGGAAATAAACTAATTGTTTTCTTATTATTCAAAACTACTCCTGTAAGAGCATCTATTTCACTAATTTTTTCTATTTCATCACCAAAAAATTCTATTCTTAAACCTTTAGTACTTTGATATGCAGGAATTATTTCTACAACATCACCCTTTACTCTAAAAGTACCTCTCTTAAAATCATAATCATTTCTTTCATATAACATCTCTACTAACTGAGTTAATACTTTATTTCTTTCAATATTATCACCAACAGTTAATATTAACATTTTACTTTTATAATCTTCAACTTCACCTATACCATATATACAAGATACAGAAGATACTACTATTACATCATCTCTTGATAAAAGAGCACTAGTTGCAGAATGTCTTAATTCATCTATTTCATCATTTATTGAAGAATCTTTTTCTATATATGTATCAGTAGAAGGAACATAAGCTTCTGGTTGAAAATAGTCATAATATGATACAAAGTATTCAACCCTATTTTCGGGAAATAATTCCTTTA
This sequence comes from uncultured Muribaculaceae bacterium, assembly GCA_964389735.1. Classification (GTDB taxonomy): domain Bacteria; phylum Bacillota_I; class Bacilli_A; order RF39; family UBA660; genus JAQUVS01. Next base: position 10,539 of record CAYMEJ010000005.1, on the reverse strand, counting down.
ATTCAGAATATAATTGACCTGCTAAAGTTTTATTATGAGCAAGTACTAATGTAGGTTTATTTGTTTCTTGAATAACATTAGCAATAGTAAATGTTTTACCAGTACCAGTTGCACCTAATAACACTTGTTCTTTTTTACCATCATTTATTCCTTGAACCAATTCCTTTATTGCCTCTGGTTGATCACCACTTGGTTTATATTTCGACACTAATTTAAACATATTTTCACCTCTTTTGGTATTTACTAGTTTAACATATATTTTATTATTTACAATTAATTTTACTTTTATTTATAAATTTAATGTATATCGAACTGTAAATTATATTATAGTAAACTTATGTAAAAAATAATAATTAATAATTGAAATCTATAATAATAAACTTTATACTCTAAATATAAGTAGGAGAATACAATGTTATTAATTATAATTCAAATAATACAAGTTATATATAATATAATCACATATTTTATAAGAAGAAAAAAATACATATTATTAAATACTGCTATTGCAAGTATTATTTCTATTTTAATGTATTTAATATTAGGAGAGATAAATGCAATCATTGCCTCATCTGCAATATGTCTACGCAATACAATTTTTGTATGGAAAGATAAATATAAGACAAATACACCATTTTATCTATGTATGTCAATACACATTATAACTGGAATAATTGCATTAATAATCGATACTGATTTAATTATTTTTAATTTCATACCACTAATTACATCATTAATTGCTTGTTTTTGTAATTGGTATAGTAATGAACAAGGTATGAGGATATCCAATATTATTACTAATATATTATGGTTAATATATAATACCTATTATTCATTATATATTGCATCACTTCTTTGTATCATTGATATGATTACTTCATATATAGCATTTATATATTATAAAAAGCAAAAATTAACAATCAAATTTATTGAACAATAAAATAAAAGTAGGAAGTTAAATAACACCCCTACTTTTTTTATATATTAAAATTACCATTTTTAAATATTAGTTTTTTACCTTGATTAGTATCAGCCTCAATATTTAAATCGCTTGTACCAATCATAAAATCAGTATGTACATTAGTCTTATTAAATCCTAATTTAATAATTTCATCTTCATTTGTTCCATCATATATTGGAAAAGCTCTTGGAAAGCCTGAACCAAGTGCTAAATGACATGATGCATTTTCATCAAATAATGTTTCATTATATACAACATTAGTATTTGATATTGGAGAGTCATGTGGAACAAGGGCTATTTCACCTAAAAATCCACCATTCTTATTTTCATATATTAATTTTTCTAAGATATCTTGACCAACTTTTGCCTTACAATCAATAACTTGACCATTAGAGAAAGTAAGACAAAAATTTTCAATAATAGAATCTCCATATATTAACGGTTTACTAGAATATACTATTCCATTAGTTTTCCTACAATCAGGTGTAGTAAAAATCTCATAGCTTGGCATATTTACGATCATATCTCTACCCACAGTAGACTTCTTATCTAAATTCATCCATTGATTATTACTTGGTTTCTCAACATATAAATCTGTTCCCAAAGAATTTGTATAATGCATTTTTGTAATTTCTAAATCGTTTAATTTCTTTTTATATATATTATTTTGTTCAATATATTCATTCCATGCTTTAACTGGATCATCTTTATCAGCCATACACATCTTTAATATATTTAAGTATAATTTTTCATAAGCATTTTCATCATTAGGAAATAAATATTTAGCCCAACGCTTATTTGGAAGAGCAGCTATTGTCCAAGAAAAATCATATGATTTCACATATTTTCGATAATATGTTTCTGATTTAGCACGTTCTGAAATCCATTTTTGTATTTTTTCCACTGGAATATCATCCATTAATCCAGGAACAGCAGAATTAACAAATAAAAGACCTCCACACTTTTTAGCATATATGTCCCAATCACTTCTTGATATTAATGGGTTTAATTTTATATCTTCAAGATCTGTAGTTGCCAAATAGTCATGTATATCATCTAAATCATTTGCGCAAATACATATATCCTTAATACCCATCTCAATAGCTTTTGTCATTACTTTTTTTGCAAATTTTTCATGTTCCTGTAAATCAATATGAATTAATAATGATTTACTTTTTTCAAAATTTAAACATTTCTTCAACAATAATTCTATATATTTATTTTCTAATTCATCCATTAATCTTCGACCTTCCAATCCTTACAAAAAGTAGATTGACTAGTTCTAATATATACTCTTTCTGCATGTCTTTTTGATTCTTTTAATGAAACATCATTAGAATGATTATAATGAATTGAATCTGCCTTAACTAAATTAACAAAATGTTCCATATTATCTTTAACTTCTTCATCATATTTACTTAATATCTTTTCTATTTCAGGTGTAGAAAAATTGATAATTAAATTATCACTATCAAAATTATATTCATATTTTTTGTTATTTCTATTCAAATAAGTTTTTATTCCTTCACCTAAATCATTTTCCCAATATAATTGTTCCTCATAATATCTACTAATATTTATTAATTTAGAAAATTTTATTCCCCAACCATTTGAAGTAAACATAATTTCTTCTATTATTTTCTTATAATTTGGCGATAAAACAGCTACTTTTTTATCTGGCTCATCAAAATATATATAATCACTTTTTTTAGCAAGCATTGCTAAAAATAATTCTACAAAATTTTCTAGTTTTAAATCAGATTCTACATCATAGAATTTTCCAATATCGTTTTTAAGCATTATTCTTCCTCTTTTCTTGTAGTATTATAATACCATAATTTTCTTTTAAATCAAGATATTAATTTAAGAAATGAATTAGTATTTAATAAAGTATTTGAAATAAACTTACCATCTTTAAAGTTTGCCCAATTATTAAATATACAAGGAACTTGCTTTGCTTTTTCTAAACTATCTATTTTTACTAAATTAATAGGAATGTTATTTTCCTTACAATAATCACCTAATTCACTGATACTATTAGCAGTATATGGACATTGTGAACTATAATAAATAGTAAAATCTTTACTATCAATTTCCATTTTTTTAACATTATCATTAAATTGTGGTTTTTCTTTATTAAAATTTAATGACAATAATTCAAAATCACCAACTGTATCTACAACTTCAAATCCATATTTTAGAAAAAATGGTTTTTCTGATAGGAATGGTTTTTTCTTTTTCGAAGAAATTGTACAAATTCCATTCATACCTTGTTTTTTTGCTTCATTAATTGCATACTCCAATAAATCTTTTCCATATCCATTACTTTTATAACTACCTGCTACCCATAAACAATAAATATACATAAAATTATTACCGCTTACTGGAGTCCAAGCAGTATCAAGTGGAGAAAATTCAATAAATATTTTCCCTTGGGCATTCAATTTTCTAAATACATGTCCCTCTGGTATTCTTTCTCTTAACCATTCTCTTTTTGCATTTACACCATTTTGGTGTTTTTTATCTGCGATTGCACAACAAAGGTGCTCATCATCTAAATTTTCTAAAGTTAAATTAATATATTCTTTCATAAATCCTCCTATAAATTTTTCCTTATTTCAGGAAATAAATCGTATAAATTATACCCTAATAAATCATCAAAAAATTTTTTTAATTTATATGCTTCTCTTGTATGATATTGAGTATTAACTGTAACACCTCGACGAATAATAATATCAATAAGTCTTTTATCCATTGTGTTTATACATCTAGTACACATAAGATCACATAAATTAATTATTTTTTCATATATAGTATATTCGTGATTTTTAATAAATTCTGTCCTAAAAGGAATGTCTTCAGGAATTCTTCCTGATGTACATAAATAATCATTATTTAAATATGAATGAGTCAAACAAACATTACAATACTCATCATCATATCCTTGTTCTTTTAAATACTTATAACCATTCATTATATGTTCAGTAAAAGGTCAACACCCTTACCAATATCATGAACATAGCCAAGAGTTTTAGCCTTTTCACTATCTAATTTCAAAGCTTCTGCAATAACATATGCTGTATTCCCCACACAAATCGAATGATATATCCATCCATCATCATTTGTTTTTCCCTTTAAATGTTCCAATTTATCTAAAACCATTTCACTCGTTAACTTCATACTACCACCCTAATAAATTAAATCCTTATTTTTTATATTAATATTAGCTAATTTTGCCTGTTTCATTAATTCCCTTGTTTCTAACGTATATTGTTTACCATCCTTAATAAAATGAGTACCGCATTGTCTAAATTCAAAATCAACATCTTTTCTTTTACATTGTTCTCTAATATTCAATACCCAATCATAGTTAAGTGGTCTAGCATTATAATCCGATTCACCACCAACTACTACTAATTCGATGTCATCTAAATACTTCTCAATATCTATATTTTCTATTAATGGTTGAGCAGTAATACATTTATGCTTAATAGGAAGATTTTTAAATATTGATAACTTATAATCAGCATTTTTTTGATTTTCTATTGTACAGCAAACTATTACATTATCATATCCATCATTCCAATCATCAGGAATACAATTCATAAATCGATCTATTCTTTTAGTTAAAAACAAAAAATTCAAATCAGATCTTTCCTTTATCATTTGAAAACATTCATCTCGCCATTCATCTGCCTCTTCAATTAAAAAATCAGTAGAGAAACAAAGATATACTAATTTAGATCTCATTTTATAATTACCATTCTTACATTTTTCAATAGGTTTATAAAAATTATCAGTCCTTACTATTTTACTTGTATCTACATTTCTTTTAAAATCACCTTTATGTATATAACAAAATTTACAGCCTTCACTACACCTTTTACAACCCCTCCAAGGACTCCACATTGCCATACTAATTACTCCTTATATGACTATATTATCATATTTTAGAAAAACAAAAAAGAGCCGAAGCTCTTTATTATTAAAGTGTTATTAATACAATTATGAAAACTACTAATAGTAATGCAAGTAATTGTAAGAATAATTTCCAAATATGCTTTAACCATTGTCCATATGGAATATGTAAATATGACAATGTTCCTAGTAATATTACACTTGTTGGAGCTACTAATACTGCTAAACCAAATACTGATTGGAATATAACAGCTATTAATGAATACATATTTGTATCAGTAATAACAGTGGCTACATAAGGTAAAGTACTTGTAGCTGCATAAGAAACATCTACATTAAATATACTAGAAATAAAAGCAACTGCAGTCATTGTAACTACATTTAATCCATCTGTTAATCCAAGTAGTAATTTACTAAATAATAATTGGAATGGATGGAATGTTACAATTATCAAACAAGTATATACCAATACCATCATAGCAGCTGGGAATAAAGCTTTTTTCATTCCTGCTAAAGCATTGTCAATAAAGTCATTAATTTTAACTTTATAGAATAATCCTAATACAATTGTAAATACAGCAAGTAGTGTTAATACTTCACCACTCATTGACCAACTACCAAATGCATTAACTGTTCCTAATATTTTACTAAATATAGTAAAATCAGAAATATTAAAATCTTGAATAGATTTTAATGCAGTTGAGAAAATATCTAGTTTAAATACTGATTCCCAAGGTATCAATGACATAATCATAATCAATACAACTAAATCAAAAATAACTATGAATGGAACAAAACTAGAAGATTTTACTTCAGTAGCTTTTACCTTTTCAGGTACAAATTCTGAATCTTCATTATCCATTTTCCCTTTTGTTTTTTTAGCATATCTTAATAAATTAAATACTAATATTATTAAAGAAATTACTAATAAAGCTATTTTTGTAATCATCTCTGTTGTAGTAGTAATTGTTACTGTTGATGATAAAGCATTATTAATTGATGCTACTGCTTGTTCACCAATTGTAGTACCTATCATACCAACTGCACTTGCACCGACTGTTACAGTAGCAGCCACTAATTTATTATATCCCATTAGTAATACTATAGAAATAATAAGTGGGAATAAGAATACTATTCCAAATGACATTCCTGTAACTGAAGTAATTACAGCTATTAAAACTGTTGATATTGCTAAAAATAACCATTCTTTATTAGAATAACCCTTTACGATTTTATCTAAAAGTTTTCTATAAGCTGGTATTTTGTTAGCAACACCATAGAATGCACCTACTAATAATACATAAACAAATATGTAACCAAAATATGTAAGTGTTAATGTTGGATATGCAAATAAATCAAATATTCCCATTTGAGTTCTTGCACCTTCAGTTAATTCTGTTGAACTTAATGTATAACTAGGAAATAACCAAGTACATAAAAACAAAACTAAAACTGAAATTAAAACAACTTTTAAAATATTATGTTTTTTCATATTAAACCTCCCATAATAATTATACAATTATTTCCAATAAAAAACAAACATATTTATATAAAATTTTAGTGAAATAAAAAGAAATAATATTTCTATTATTTCTTACTTTTCATTGTTGGGAAAAGAATAACTTCTCTAATTGTTTCTTGTTCCGTAAATAACATACATAATCTATCAATTCCATAACCAATACCACCAGCTGGAGGCATTCCATATTCTAAAGCTTCTATAAAATCCATATCTATATCATTTGCCTCATCATTTCCTAAATCACGTTCCTTTAATTGATCTTCAAATCTTTCTAATTGATCAATTGGATCATTTAATTCTGTATAGGCATTAGCAAATTCCTTACCTCCTATAAACAATTCAAATCTATCTACAAATCTAGGATCTTCAGGATTCTTTTTAGTTAAAGGAGATATTTCAATTGGATGGCCATATAAGAATGTAGGTTGTATTAAAGTTTCTTCAACATATTTTTCAAAGAATAAATTAGTTATATGTCCAACAGTCTTCTCATGTTCTTGAACTTCAATATGATGTTCTTCAGCTAATTTTAATGCTTCTTCAACAGTCATTTCCTTTTTAAAATCTATACCAGTTTGCTCTTTAATAGCATCTACCATAGATATTCTCTTCCAAGGACCCTCAATATTTATTTCGTTACCACACCAATTATATTTCATTTTACCAAACACATTAGTTGCAATTGATTGAAACATATTTTCAGTTAAATTCATCATACCTTCTAAATCAGAATATGCTAAATATGCTTCCATCAAAGTAAATTCTGGATTATGTTTAGGATCCATACCTTCATTTCTAAATACTCTTCCTATTTCATAAACAGCTTCCATACCACCTACTAATAATCTTTTTAATGGTAATTCTAATGCTATTCTTAAATACATATCAAGATCTTGAGTATTATGATGTGTAATAAAAGGTCTAGCAGAAGCACCAGTTAATAAAGTAGTAAGAATTGGAGTTTCTACTTCAATAAAACCTTGGTTATCCATAAAATT
>CAYMEJ010000005.1:588-3130 GCA_964389735.1 uncultured Muribaculaceae bacterium | reverse complement strand
ACATATCTTCTTCTATATCTTTCTTCTATATCAGTTAATCCATGAAATTTTTCAGGTAGTGGTTTTAATGCTTTAACTAAATGTGTATATTTCAAACATTTTATTGTTATTTCACCAGTTTGAGTTTTCATAACTCTACCACTTACACCTACAATATCACCAATATCTGCACTTTTAAATAAAGCATATGCTTCTTCTCCAATATCATTTATAGAAATATAAACTTGAATATTTCCAGTTTTATCTTTTATTGAGAAAAATGATGCTTTACCCATCTTTCTAATAAACATTATTCTACCAGCTACTGTTACATTTGCATTTAGTTCTTCAAATGCATCGTGTTCAACATCTTTATATTTTTCTTTAACATCCATTGCAAAATCTGTTCTATCAAATCTTTGTCCAAATGGATCCAAACCTAATTCTTTAATTTTTTCTAGTTTTTCTCTTCTAACTACTTCTTGTTCTGTTAATTCTCTCATCTTACTTACTCTCTCCTTCTATCATAATTACTTTAGTTTTAGCAATCATATCATGTATACCCCTACCATCGTTTCTAAATAATACCATACCAACTGATACTAATATTATTGCTGATTGTAATAAAGTTAATGATAAATATGTATAATAATAATATTTTTTCATAAATAGAACCGCACCAATTAAAGCAATATTTATTAATATTGATTGTAATACTAATGCTCTAACTATTAATTGATTCATAGTTAGTGCACTTTCATCAGAAGAAACCATTCTAACCTTCATAAGTTTCTTTCCAAAAGTTTGTCCTTTATTATAGAACTGAAATATTACAAAGTAAAGTATTGATATAACAATATCTACTATTGAATATGGAACATTCGCATATTGATAATCATATGTAAGTGTTTTAGCTCGTTCAATATATTGTTTTTGTGTTATCTCCTTATTTGTAAATTTTTCATTTATTTCTTTTGTTTCCTTTTGTAGTTGTTCAATATTACTATTTTTTGGTATAACTGTCATTATTAATGTAGATACCATAAATACCAATATAATATCAATAATATATGCAATAAATCTAGGCAAAAAATATGCTTTCATTTTAGTTCCTCTTTTCTAAAAAATATTTATAATTAGTTAATATATCTATTATATCAGTTAATGACTTACTAATAAATATTTTATTTTTTATTTCATTAGAATCTTTCAATCCTTTTAAATACCAAGCTATATGACTTCTTATTTCCAATACAGCAAGTTTTTCATTTTTTAATACTGCCAAATTATCTAAATGTTTAAGGCACATTTCTACTCTTTCAACGGGAGATGGTTTATCAATAATTATTCCTCTATTTAAAAACTCATCTATTTCTTTTATTAACCAAGGATTACCAAGGACTCCTCTTCCTATCATAATAGCATCACAACCAGTACTATCAAGCATTTCTTTTGCAGAATAAATATCAATAATATCTCCATTACCTATTACTGGAATATTAACGCTTTCTTTCACTTGTTTTATTATATTCCAATCGGCTTTACCACTATAACCTTGACTTCTTGTTCTTGGATGGACACAAATTGCTTTTGCACCAGCTTCTTCGCATATTTTCGCAATAGTAACTGCATTAATATTATCCTTATCCCAACCACTTCTAATTTTAACAGTTACTGGAACATTAACAGATTTTACAACTTCACTTACTATTTCTTTTACTTTTTCAGGATTTTTTAAAAGTGCTGCTCCTGCTTGAGACTTTACTGCCACCTTTGGAACAGGACATCCCATATTTATATCAATAATATCTGGTTTCATGTTTTCTTCAACATATTTGGCAGCCTCTACAAACGATTCTTTATCACTACCAAATATTTGTTGTGTAATAGGTCTTTCGCATTCTTCCATATATAACATTTCTTGGGTCTTTTTATTACTATAAAATATAGCCTTATCACTTACCATTTCTGCATATATAAGACCACAACCCATTTCTTTTATTATTTTTCTAAAACTAGAATTACCAATTCCAGCCATAGGTGCTAATACTATTTGATTTTTAATTTCTACATTACCTATTTTCCACATAAAATCACCTGCAATAGATTATATCATAATAACCTCTAATTTAAAAGAAAAAGACACATAATGTGTCTATTTTTCTAATTCTTCTATCAATTCCTCTTTAGTCATTTTTGAATAACCTTTAATACCTTTTTCTTTTGCTTTAGTTTTTAATTCAGATAAAGTAAAATCTGATAAAGCTTCAATTTCAGGCATTTCACCATTCTCTACTAAATACTCAATTTGTTCTTTTGTTAATGTTTCATATTCTAATAAAGCATCTGCTACTAATTTAAGAGTTCCTTTTTCCTTTTTCAAAACTTCAGTTGCTTTTTTGTAACATTCATCAATAATTTTACGAACTTGTAAATCTATTTCATGTGCTATTTCATTAGAGAAATTTCTACTCTTATTATAGTCTCTACCTAAGAATACTCCACCTTCTTGTTGTTCTAATTGAACTGGTCCTAATTCACTCATACCATATTCAGTAACCAT
>CAYMEJ010000005.1:0-578 GCA_964389735.1 uncultured Muribaculaceae bacterium | reverse complement strand
CACCAGTTGTTATTTCACCAAATGTTATTTCTTCAGAAACACGTCCACCTAATAAACCAATTATTTCTTCTAATAAATCAGTTTTAGTTGAAGTATATTTTTCTTCTTTTGGAACCATCATAGCATATCCACCAGCATAGCTTCTAGGAATAATAGTAACTTTTTGTACATCATTAGCACTATTTAATTTTAATCCTAAAACAACATGCCCTGCTTCATGGTATGACACCATTTTTCTTTCAGCATCTGTATATTTCTTAGATTTTTTAGCAGGTCCCATTAAAACTCTATCTGTTGCCTCATCTACTTCACTCATTGTAATAAAATCTTTATTTCTTCTAACAGCTAATAATGCAGCTTCATTTAATAAGTTCTCTAAATCTGCACCACTAAATCCTGGAGTTCTTTTTGCTAAATTAGCTAATGTAACACCATCGCCCAAAATTTTGTTTCTAGCATGAACTTTTAATATTTCTTCTCTACCCTTAATATCTGGTAAATTAACTGTTACTTGTCTATCAAATCTTCCTGGACGAAGTAATGCTGGATCTAATACATCAGCACGGTTTGTTGCTGCA
>CAYMEJ010000004.1:1660-38246 GCA_964389735.1 uncultured Muribaculaceae bacterium | reverse complement strand
CATCTTCAAAACTTATAGTAATATAATCTCCTTCTTTTTTATTTAGTTCATTAATTTTATCTATTTTGACATTTGTTACTTCTATATTATTGATTTTTTTAGTTTTTATATTATATTTTTTGTTGTTTGTTTGATTAATTTCATCAATAAAAAGGTCTGTTCTTATAGTAAAGTTTTTTAAATCAATTTGATTCATATTATCACCTATTATATATTTTCTGCAAAATTATTAATTTTTATTTGCTTTTTTTACATTTATTTGTTAAAATTAAACTATTGAAAAAAAGTGAGGTGAAAACATGCCAAATATTAAAAGCGCTAAAAAACGTGTAAAGACTAGTGCTACTAAGAATACAATCAATACATTCGGTAGATCTAGTATGAAAACAGCTATTAAAAATGTTGAAAAATCTGTAAAAGCTGGTTCTAAAGATGAAACTAATGAAAACTTAAATGTTGCAGTAAAAAGAATTGATAAAGCTTTATCTAGTGGATTAATACATAAGAATAAAGCTGCTAGAGAAAAATCTAGATTGACAAAAATGAAAAATAATATGGAGTAATGGTTTCATTACTTCATTTTTTTTGCTATAATTATCCTAGGTGATAGAATGAAAAAGGTTGCAACGGTTGGCATACTCTTATTAACTTTAGGTTTAACTCTAAATTATAGAGAAGAATTAGTAGATTGGTATTTAAAGACATGCTTTGATTATGATACTACTGTAAAAGAAGTTGAAAGAAATAATTATTATATTAAAAGAGATTATAATTATGTAAAAACTACAAACAAATTTTCTCCTAACAATAAAACTGATATTATGAATTTATATTATGAAATTATAAATTCTGGTGTTGATGAGTATACATTTTATTGTCCAGAAGAATATAAATTTTGTTTAAATGATGTAGATTATATTGCAAATAATCAAACCACTCTATCAAATATTAATAATTATGTAAATGCATTTAATTCTTTTGATCATATAGAAACTGAATATACTAGTATTGGTAAAGTTCATGTAAAACTTTCTCATACTTATGATAAAGAACAAATAAGTTTAATAAACAGGAAAGTAGATCAAATATTAATTGATGCAAAAATAACTACTAATATGATTGATAAAGAAAAAATTAAAGCAATTCATGATTATATTATTAATAATACAAAATATGATTCAGAAAGAACTGATAATAAAGTAACTACATATAACTCTGATACTGCTTATGGTGTTTTATTACAAGGATATGGTATTTGTAGTGGATATGCTGATGCTATGAAATTGTTTTTAGATAGATGGAATATTCCAAATTATAAAATATCTAGTGAAAACCATATATGGAATTTAGTTTATGTGGATAATCAATGGTTACATTTGGATTTAACTTGGGATGATCCGGTTAGTAAAAATGGTCAAAATATTTTGGAATACGATTATTTCTTAATAACTAGTAAAGAACTTACTAATATGGAAACTGATCAACATTTCTTTGATAAGTCAATTTATTCTGAAGCAAATTAAAAAGATATTATTAAATATCTTTTTTTATGTATTCATATACTTCTTGAATTGTTTTATTAAAGTTTTCATAATTTGTTTCAAACCACTTTATATCTAATTTATTATTGAAGAAAGTATATTGTCTTTTAGCATATTTTCTTGAGTTTTTTCTTATTAAATCTAATGCTTCTTCTAATGTGATTTCTGAATTAAAATATTTATATAATTCTTTATATCCGATTCCTGTATTAATTGCTTTTGTATTAATATTATTATCATATAATTGTTTTGCTTCTTCAATTAATCCATCTTTTACCATTATATCTACTCTTTTATTGATTAAATTATATAAATTATCTCTATTTGTAGTTAATCCAATTATTTTGAAATCATATAATTTTCTATCTCCATCATTTTCTATGTTAGTATTATTCATATATTTTGTTAATGTTCTTTCTAATCTTCTTCGATTATTTATGTGTACTAATGTATTAGAATCATATTTCTTTATTTTATTTAATAATTCTTCATTAGAATATTCATCAAAATCATATGACTGTTCATCTTTTTTAAATTCATAATTATATAGTGCTGCTTTAATGTATAAACCAGTACCTCCTACTATAATTATGTTTTTATTTTTATCTTGTAATTCTTTTATTTTACTTCGACAATCTTTTTGATAATTATATACTGTATAGTTATCATAAACACTACATATATCAAATAAATGATGTGGTATATTTTCTTTTTCTTCTTCTTTAATTTTTGCTGTTGCTATATCTAATGTTTTATATACTTGCATTGAATCAGCGTTAATTATTTCTGCATTAATTTTTTTGGCTAATTCAATACTTAATTTAGTCTTTCCTACTCCTGTTGGTCCTGTTATTACTATAATCATTATTTCACCTACATTGCTCTTTTAAATAGTTTTTCTAATTCATATTTTGTATATGTTATGATAGTTGGTCTACCATGAGGACATGTAAATGGATTACTACAGTTTCTTAAACGTTCTAGTAGTACTTCCATATCTTCTATAGTAATTCTATCATTTGCTTTTATTGATAGTTTACAAGCTAATGTAATAGCTATTTTTTCTGTAAATTTTTCACTACTAAAATCTTCAGTTACTACTATAATATCTATTATTTTTCTAATTGCTTCTTCTAAATTATTACTTGGTAACCAAATTGGTACTGTTCTAATTAATAATGTATTAATACCAAATTCTTCATATATTATTCCTAAATTATCTAATATGTTAAAATTTTCTTTTAATATTAAATATTCATTGTTAGGAATTTCTATTGTTAATGGTATTAATAAATCAGTACTTGTTTTATCGTGTTCTCCCATAGCTTTTAAAAATATTTCATAATTTATTCTTTCATTTGCAGCATGTTGATCAATTAAAAACATTCCATCTTCATTTTCTCCAACAATATATGTACCATGTACTAGTCCTACTGGATATATTTTTTTAATTCTATTTATTTTATTTTCTTCTTGATATTGTTCCTCTTCTTCTTTAACATTAAAATCTAATGTAATAGTTTCATATTCCTTTTTAGGTTCTATATCAATTATAGGGGTATTAGTTTTGCCTATATTTAAATTTATTTCTAATTTTTGTTCATCTTCTATAGTTATATTTTCTACATTAGGAATAAGTGTAAGTGATGACAATTTTTTTGATATTGTTTCATTTATTAATTCTTTTAATTTATCCATTTTAGAAAATTTAACATCCATTTTTGTAGGATGAACATTTACGTCTATAAGTACTGGATCTACTTCTATTTGGAGTACTACTATAGGAAACTTATCTACTGCAATATAAGTATGATAGGAATCTGTTATAGTCTTAATTATTTCGTTATTTTTTATTACTCTACCATTTACTAATATAGTAATAGCATTTCTATTAGATTTTACTATTTCTGGATATGAAATATATCCTTTTATTTGATAATCATAGTTTTCATTATTTATTTCTATCATTTTTTTTGTTACTGATATTCCATATATATCATTTATTACTTTTAATAATCGATTAGATCCATCAGTTGATAATAATACTTTATCATTGTTAGTAAGAGTAAATTTAATATTTGGATAAGATAAAGCCATTTTATTTATATATTCTGTAATATTAGCTAATTCAACATATTGGTTTTTTAAGTATTTTAATCTTACAGGAGTGTTATAAAATAAGTCGTTTACTATTATTGTTGTTCCTTTACGAAGTGGTGCTGATTTTACTTCTTTTGTTATTCCTCCATCAACTTCTACTACTGTACTAGAATTATTATTACATGTTTTTAAAGTAACATGGGATACTGATGCTATTGAAGGTAATGCTTCTCCTCTAAAACCTAATGAGTTTATATTAAATAAATCATCTTCTTTTATTAGTTTAGAAGTAGCATGTCTTGAGAATGCTAATACAGCATCTTCTTTATCCATACCTATTCCATTATCTGTTACTTTTATTTCTTTAATACCTGAATCTATTAAATCTATTTTTATTTCGTTTGATTCTGCATCTATTGAATTTTCTACTAGTTCTTTAACTACATTCATAGTTTTTTCTACTACTTCTCCTGCTGCTATTTTATTGGCTAATATTTCATTCATTATTTGTATTTTACTCATATTATCACTCTCTACTCTACTTTAATTTGTACTCTTCACAAAAACTAATTATACATTTCTTTAATTTAATTTCTGCTTTTTCTAATATTTCTTGATTATCTATACAGAGGAATATAATTCCAGTTGATATAGTTAATCCAACCAGTTTACTTTTAAGTTTTTTCTTTATATATTTATCAATAATAATCACCAATATATTATATGTGATTAATCTAATTCTTTTAAATAATTATACAGTTTTATTGCAACATCTTCATTTAATATTGTTTTTAGATCCTCTATACTTGCTTCTTTTAGTTTTTTTAATGAACCAAATTTTTTTAGTAATTCTTGTTTTCTTACTTCACCTATACCTGGTGCCATATCTAATAATGAAGATAACATTCCTTTTGATTTAATATTTCTATGGTATGTTATTGCAAAATTATGTACTTCTTCTTGTATTTTTGATAAGAAAATAAACAAATTACTTTTATGATCTATTTTTATTTCTTCTAAATCTTTATTTATGATGCTACTAGTTCTATGTTTATTATCTTTTTTAAGCCCTATTATTTCTATATTTAAGTTTAATGAATTAATTATCTCTTTTGCTACATTTACTTGTAATTCCCCACCATCTATTAAGATTAAATCTGGTTTTTGTTCTTCTTCCATTAATACTTTATAGTATCTTCTATAAAGTACTTCTCTCATTGCTCCTAAATCATCTTTTGTGTCTGTTTGTATTTTGAATTTTCTATATTCGTTCTTATTTGGAATAAAGTTATCAAATACTACCATACCACCAACGTAAAATGTTCCAAATAAATGTGAATTATCAAATGCTTCTATTCTTGTTAATTCTTTAAGATTTAATAATGATTTTAATTCTTCTATTGCTTTAATTCTTTTTTCATCGTTTTTTTCTATATCTTCTATTTTATTCTTTAACATTATTTTGGCATTATCGGTTGCCATATCTAATAGTTTTTTTAATTTACCTTTTTTTGGTGTTAATACTTTTACATTGTAATATTCGCTTATTAATTCAGAATTAATGTCTGGTAACATAATTTCACTAGGTAATAAGTTGTTTTTCTCATAGAATTTAATTATATATTCTTCTAATTCTTCTTTTTCGTCATCAATAATAGTAAATATATCATTGTGTTTACCAAATAAAAGACCTTCTCTTATAAAGAAAACTTCTACTGATAAATAATTGTTGTTTTTATAGTATGCAAATAAGTCAAAGTTATAATTATTATTTAAATCTATTTTTTGTTTTGCTAAAGTAATATTAATATCATTTAACATTTTCTTTAATTCTAATGCTTTTTCATAGTTTAAATTATTACTTGCTTCTTCCATTTCTTTTATTAATTTTTTAGTTATTATTTCACTATTTCCTTTTAAGAAAGATGTTATTTCTTGAATCATTTTATCTAATTCTTTTTTATTTATTTCTTTATTACAGTATCCAAGACATTCATGCAAATGGTAATATAAGCAAACATCTTTTTTTAACTTATCACATTTTCTTAATGGATATACTCTATTGATTATATCTACAGTTGTTCTTGCTGCACCTACATTAGGGTATGGTCCAAATAATTTATTTTTATGTTTTTTCCTATTTAAACTTCTTACTATTTTTAATTTTGGATATTTTTCATTAGTTAATTCGATATATGGGTAGCTTTTATCATCTTTTAACAAAATATTATATC
Source organism: uncultured Muribaculaceae bacterium (assembly GCA_964389735.1). Classification (GTDB taxonomy): domain Bacteria; phylum Bacillota_I; class Bacilli_A; order RF39; family UBA660; genus JAQUVS01. The sequence continues at coordinate 32,371 of CAYMEJ010000004.1, read as the reverse complement.
TAGGATTATATTTCTTAATTAAAGTTATTTCTAATATTAGTGATTCTAATTCTGTAGTTGTTACAATATATTCAAAATCAAATATATCATTAACTAACATTTTTGTTTTACCAGTTACTGTACCAGTAAAATAACTTTTTAATCTATTTTTTAAGTTTTTTGCTTTTCCAACGTATATTATTATGCCATCTTTGTTCTTCATTTGATAGCTTCCAGGCTTAGTTGGAACTAACAAAAGTTTTTGTTTTATTTTATTTCTTATTTCATTATCCATAACTAAACCTCCATTAATAAAGTATATCAAAAAAAGACTAAATTATCTATATTTTAGTCTTTTTTCTTTAAATGCATTTTCTATTAATTTTTCGCTGTTTTTACTTGTTGGTTTTTTACTTAAATATTCTTGATCTTCTATAATTTCATGATAAGTATAATTTGCTGTTTCTAAATATTCATTTTCACTAATCATATCAAATGATGCTTGTAAAAGTGCACATACCATTTTAGCATCTCTTAAACCTTGGGCTTCATTATAATATTCATCATTTATTTTAAGCAAAGTAGATAATTCTTCTTTTAAATATATCTTTCCTGTTTCATTTAAATATAATAAATAGTTATCTTCATCAATATTATTGAATTTTAATGTATTTTTACTAAAAATTGCTTCAATTTTTGATAAATCAAATTTATAATATAATATTTTGTTTTCTAGGGTTTTATCTATAAATATTGCACTATATTTTTCTCTTACTAATTGTTCTTTTAATGGAATATATTTTTCTTTTGATATTAACTTTTCTATATTTTTTATGAGTAATAGTTCTACTGTTTGATTTACTGCTTCTGCAATATTCATTCCTATTTCTATTGAATCATCTCCACTTTCAAAATAATCAATTTCACTATCTTTTCTATCTAGAATACTATTTAAATAGGAATATGCTCTCATAAATGAATAAGTTTTTTCATCACCATCCATTATTGTATCTATGGTTGTTTCTTTAGTATATATTTCATATTTTTGAATTATGTATCTTCTAATTTCTAATATTTTTTCTATATTCATATTTTGAATTATATTATATTTTTTATTTTCTGTTTGTAATACATATATTATTAATTCTATTGTTTCATTATATTCTTTACTATTTTTTTGGTTATTATTTTCCAATTCTGCTAATTTTAAGTATAATTCATACATAGTTTCGTCATATTGAATTATATCGTCAATTATTTGATAATTATTAGTAGTTTTCATAATATCACCTTTTTTTCTTGTTATAATAACACATAACTGGAAAAAATGGAAGTATTATTATATAATATTATTGGTGAAGAAAATGAATACTATTAAGGAAAATGTTATATATAAATTTGAAATTAAGAAATCTATATTTATTAGTTGTTTATATAAAATTAATTCGGTATCAGATGTAGAAGATATATTAAGAAATATTAAAGATAGATATAAGGATGCTACTCATTATTGTTATGCTTATATAGTTAATGACAATAAAAAATCTAGTGATGATGGTGAACCTGGTGGTACAGCGGGAGCTCCTATTATGGAAATATTAAATAAGAATGATTTAAATAATATATTATGTGTTGTTATTAGGTATTTTGGAGGTATTAAACTTGGTGCTGGTGGATTAGTTAGAAATTATGCTAAAAGTGCTAGAGATGCATTAAAAATAGCTAATATAGTACAATTAATCGATGGTTATAGAGTGTTATTAGAATTATCGTATGAAGATATTAAAAAAGTTGATTATTTATTAAAAGATTATATTATTAGCAATAAAACATATAATGATAATGTTATTTATGAATTACTAATTGATAAGGATTCTATTAATATATTAAATGGTTATAATTATAAAATAATAGAAGAAATAAAAATAGAAAGAGGATAATTTAATTATCCTCTTAATTATTTGCTACCCATTCAGTTAATTCTTCTTTTTCTATATAACCACTACGCTTTGCTACTGGTAAACCATTTTTAAATATTATAAATGTTGGAACTATAGATATATTATATTCTTTTCTTAAGTTTTCAAATTCATCAACATCTACTAGTAAAGTTTTAATATTCAATTCTTTTGTTATATTTTCTACTATTGGATGCATCATTTTACAAGGACCACACCATGTTGCAAAAAAGTCTACAAGTACAAATTCATTATTTATTTCTTCTTTAAAATTTTGATTAGTTATTTCTATAATCATAATTAGTCCTTTCTATATTTATTTAAAATAGTATTTATTCCTATTACTTTTATTTTGTCTTTTTCAATTAATTTATCTATTTGTTTTACTTCTACTACATTGTATTTTAACATTGTATCTATAGCTTCTTTATTAAAATCATTATCGTTTTTTGTATTTTTATATTTTTCTGTTAAATCAAAAATATCATTAATAGTATTATTTACACTTTCAGTTCCTTTTGATAAGAATATTGATGAATTTAATATTTTTGGTGTTAGTTTAGAATTGTTTACTACATCTATATTAAATGCTGGTTGATTTAAGAAGAAAAGTGCTACAAATATAATAATATAACCTTCAAGTAAACCAAATACTAATCCTAATAATTTAGATGGTATTCCTAATACTATTGTATATTTTAATATTTTTTCTATTATACCTGTAATATTTAATATTACATTAAATATTATTTCTAATATTGCTATTACTATTAAGAATGCTATTAATTGGTAAAGTATAATATTTAATGATGTTACTCCTTTAAATATTCCTCCAAAACTAAAGAATGGTAAATTTAAACTTAAAAAATTTCCAATAGGATTTTTTAGATTCCATGCTAATATGAATATTAATATTGTACCTATTGCACCTATTCCTTGTCTTAGTATTCCTCTTTTAAAACCTATTATACCTGACATTATTAAAAATAATATGATTGCTATATCTATTACATTTGATAAATCCATAATTATATACTCCTTTATTATAATTATATTATATCTTTAAATAAAATATATTTCAATTATTTTTATATTTATTAAGTGTTTTTTGAAGTATTTTACTTAAACTATCATTTATATTTTCTAATGGTAACATTCCTAATTTTTCGAATACCATATATTCATTCATTTCATTAATATTATCATTTAGATAGTTAATAATTTCTTTAATTCTTTTTTTATGATTTTTATTATTAATAAGGTAACTTGTTATTGAAGTTCCTAATAAATAATGTACATATATACTTGTGTGTACTGCATTATTTGATTTAATATCTTCTAAAAAATTATTACAATTTTCATCATATTCTTCTTTTGTTAAATAATCTTCATTATCAATCATCATGTAATATTTATAATTTTCATAATCTACTTTATCTAAGTTAAGTGATGTTTGAATTATAGGTAATTGTTCTCTTAAACATTCTATGCATGAAATTGTATCAAAAATTCTTGCTTTTTTATATTCATTTAGCATTTCTTTACTTACATCAGTTTCTTTTTCTAACCATTCTAAATAAAAAGTTTCTGCAATTATTGAAATTGTTTCACTAAATGTTTTTCTACCAGTAGATGATAAATCATCAATTGGATAATTGATATGATGCATAATTTCGTGTATAAATCTTTGAGAATCTCTTAAAGAATAATTCATTAAACATTTTATATATTCTTTTTTGAAGGAATATGCTGATAAATCTACATCTTTAAATTCATCTTGTAATTGAGTTCTTTTTTCTTCATCATAATATTCTATTTTTATAGTATTAAATTCTATATTGTTATCTACATCTTCTTCGTCGTAAAAATCTATTATTCCATTATCAAAAGCATTATTAAAAATTTTTTTATATTTTGGATTTAAATAACATAAAAAGTCTTTGGTGAATTCTAATGTATTATTTCCTTCACATTCATCTAAGACTTCAATATCTGTCAATGTTATATCATTTATATCTATATTCTTTACTAATTCATAAAATACTGGAATATTGACTAAAAAGAAAAGATCTGTTTGTTCTGCATCTTGAATGTATTCTCTTAAATGTTGATTTAATTCTTCATATATTTTTTCCATTTTATCACTTCCATTTATATTATTATACATTTATTTTTGTTTAAATCAATGGTATAATAAATTAAAATACATATTTGAAAGGAGCATTTTAATGAACGTTGTTATAAAAGTTAGTGATGAAACTCGTAAAAAAATGATAGATTATTATAAAGATAAAAAAAGAGATAAAGAGATTCAATATGTGGTTTTTCAAGCTGAAGAAGAAGATACTGTTATTACTATGTATGAATCTGGTAAAATTATGTTTCAAGGTGTAAGTGCTGATGTTGATGCTACTATGTGGCTAGAAATGGATGGACAAAGCCTAAATAAAGAGGAATATAAGGAAGAACTAAATAAATATTATTATTGTTCTAGTGTTGGATCTGATGAGGTTGGAACTGGTGATTATTTTGGTCCTATTGTTGTTACTGCTACTTATGTTAATAAGGATGATGTTGAATATTTAAAAAAATTAGGTGTTGGTGACAGCAAAAAGATTGATGATAATGTTATATTAAAAATTGCTCCTTCTATTACTAAAAAAGTAAAATATAGAAGCATTATATTAAATAATCCTGAATATAATGAAAAACATGGTAATGATAATAATATGAATAAGATAAAAGCTATTTTACATAATAAGGTTTTATATCAATTAATTAATGAAGAAAAACCTATTTATGACTATATAATAGTAGATGAATTTGCTAGAGAACAAAGATATTATGACTATATTAAGGATTCTAATTTTATTCAAAGGAATATTACTTTTATGACTAAAGCAGAAGATAAGAATTTAGCTGTTGCATGTGCTTCAATAATTAGTAGATATTTATTCTTAAAGGAATTTGATAAACTATCTGATTCATTACATATGCCTTTACCTAAAGGTGCTGGTAGTAATGTTGATTCTATTGGGCAAGAAATAGTAGATAAGCATGGTGAAGATAAATTAAAAGAAATTGCTAAGTTAAATTTCAAAAATACTGAAAGAATATTAAAGACTGTTATTTTCTAACAGTCTTTTTTATTATATATTTAATATAAATGTTTCAAAACTTATATTTTGATATACATTACCTATTTTAATGTTATAATCCATATCTGCTAATTTGTCTATGTAACTTAAAATTTCTGATTCTGTGTAATTGAAACCTAATCCTCTTGCTAATTTAACAGGATATTCTTTTACACCTAATTTTTTACCTATTTCTTCATTAGTCATTTTATTTTTTGCAAGTATTTTTACTTGATATATTAATCTAAATTTATTTGCTAAAGTTATTATTATTTTAATAGGTTCTTCATTATGTTCTATTAATTCTTTATATATTCTAAAGGAATTTTTTTTATCTTTTTTAACAATTGCATCAATTAAATCAAAGATATTATCATCTAATGATTTAATTACTATTTCATCAATATCATTTATCGTTATTGTTTTATCATCACATTTATATGATTTTAATTTGTCTATTTCATTAAATATTTTTACATTATCATTATTACACTTAGTAATTAAGTAATTAATAGTTCGATTATCAATATTATAATTTGTACATTGATCTTTTATTAATTGATTAATATTAATGTGGGTATCAATTACTTCTGCTTTTTCTTTTAATAATAATCCTAATTCTTCTTTTTCATTAAATTTTGCATTTACTAATATCAATATATTTGTATCACTTGGATTATTTAGATATTTAATAAATCTTTTTATATTTTGTTCAGTATTAGCAGTTTTAAAATCACCATTAGTACCTACTATTATTTTTTTATTTGTAAAGAAATTATATGTATCTAAATCTTCTATTAAAACTTCTATATTTATGTTACTTAAATCATATTTAACTAATTCAATTTCTTCATTTTGATAATTTTTTTTAATATTACTTATCTTTTCTTCTATTACAAATGAATCATTTGATTCTATTAAATAAATAGATTTCATATTAATCACCTACTACTTAATTTTATTTTTTATGTCTTCTAATATTTCATCTATGTATTCTAAAGTTTTACCTCCACCTTGGGCAAATGTTGGACTTCCGCCTCCATTACCTAATGATTTGATAGATGCTTCTTTTACACATTCTCCTGCATTTATATTTGTGTTACTTCTTGATATGAAATTAACTGTATCGTTTTTTGTGTTTGCTATAAAGATAAATCCTTTTTCTAATTTATTTAGAAGTGTATCAATAATATTTTTTAATATGTTTACATCTTTATTTGAAGTTTTCATTATTATTGTTTTAATATTGTTTATTTCAGAAATATTTGCTTCATATTCACTTAAATCTTCTACTGCTAATTTTTCTTTTTCTTGTTTATATCTCTTTTCTAATTCTTTTACTTCATTTTGAACATATTCTAATTCATTCTTTTCGTATACTATATCATTATAACTAACTGGATCTTCATTATTAATGTTGATATCCATTGATAAAATAATTCCATCTTTTTTAGCATTAGTAATAATTGTTTTTGCTTTCATTAGAAGCTTTATTTTTTCATCATTATAAGGTTTTATTTTTTTGAATAATTCTTGTTCAATATCTTTTGATGTTACAGCTTCAATTCTATATACATTGCTACCTTTAGATTCTATGTTAGATATTGCTAATTTTTCTATTGAGCCTGTTGAAGTAACATGAGTACCTCCACATAATTCTTTTGAATTACCAATTGTTACTACTCTTACATTATTACCATATTTTTCACTAAATAATGCCATTGCACCCGTTCTTTTAGCAGATTCAATATCCATAATTTCTGTAGTAGTAGTTAAATCCTCTATTATCATTTCGTTTACTAAATCTTCTACTTTAATTATTTCATCATCTAGAATTTTACCATTATAATTGAAATCAAATCTTAATGATTTTTCATCTACTTTTGATCCTGCTTGATGAATCTTATCAGAGATTATAGTTCTTAATGCATATTGAATTAAATGTACTGAAGAGTGATTATTTTGAATGTTTTTTCTTCTTTCTTCATCTATTTTACATTTTGCTTCATCATTAATATTGATTTTACCATCTAGTAGTTTAATTTTATGAAGATTTTGGTTATTTGGAGATTTAATAGTATCTAGTACTCTTGCTTTGAAGTTTTTACCGATAATCATACCAGTATCTCCTACTTGTCCTCCTGCTTCACCATAGAAACATGTTTTATCTAAAATAACATATCCTTCTTTTGATAATTCTTCTACTTGTTTATCATCTTTAAATAATCCGATTACTTTACTATTAATTGAATATTTATTATATATAAATTCACTTGGTTCTTTAAAGTTTAATAATGCTTCATTTTGTACATTCATAGTTGTTTCTTGTTTTCTGTTTTGCTTAGCTAATTTCTTTTGTTCTTCCATATATTTATCAAATTCTTTTTTGTCTGTTGTAAAACCTTTTTCTTCAAGATATTCTAGAGTTAACTCAAATGGAAAACCATATGTATCATACAATTTAAATGCATCACTTCCAGAAATAACTTTAGTACTTTCACTAGCTTCCATTAATGTAGCTAATTTTCTTTCTCCTTGTGCTAAAGTTTTATGAAATAATTCTTCTTCTTCTAGTATTAATGTTTTTACTACAGCTTGAGTTTCTACTATAGAAGGGTAAGAATCTTTTAATATTTTTACTACTGTATCTACTAATTTATACATGAATGGTTTATCTATACCTATTTTTTTACCCATTCTAACACTTCTTCTTAGAAGTCTTCTTAATACGTATCCTCTTCCAACATTATCAAATACTGCTCCATCTGATAGTGCTAAAGTTATTGCTCTTATATGGTCTGCTATTACTTTAAATGGCATGTCACCATTATATAATACTCCACTTATTTCTTCTATATTTCTAATAATAGGTTGAAATAGATCTGTATCAAAATTACTATCTACATTTTGGAATACACATGCCCATCTTTCAAGACCTGCACCTGTATCTATATTTTTACTTGGTAATTCTTTATAATCTTTTCTTTCTACTCCTTCTTTTGAATTAAATTGTGAGAAAACATTATTCCAAATTTCTAAGTATCTTTCTTGGTCTTCATCTTTTTTAAATAATTCGAGTGCATCATGATTTGGATCATATTCTTCTCCTCTATCAAAGAATAATTCTGAATCTGGACCACATGGACCTTCTCCTATCTCCCAGAAGTTTTCATCTAATTTAACAATATGATCTTCAATAAATCCGACGTCTACCCATTTATCATAAGCTTCTTTATCTTCTGTATATACAGTTACATATAATTTTTCTACTGGTATATCAAACCATTCTGGACTTGTTAAAAGTTCAAATGCATATTCTATTGCTTCCTCTTTAAAATAATCTCCTATTGAGAAGTTACCCATCATTTCAAAGAAAGTTTGATGTCTTTTTGTTTGTCCCACATTTTCTATATCATTTGTTCTTATACATTTTTGAATATTTACTATTCTTCTATTATCTGGTACTAATGTTCCATCAAAATATTTTTTTAGAGGTGCTACTCCTGCATTTATCCATAGTAAACTATCATCATTAATTGGCACTAATGGTGCTGATTCTACTTTTTTATGTCCTTTTGATTCAAAAAAATTGAACCACATTTCTCTTATTTCATTACTTGTCATCTTTCTCATAATTTACTTCCTCTTTTCTAACTATTTCTTCTAAGTCTTCTTCTAATTGTTTTAATGTAATATTATTTATTTTATAATCATATTTATCATAAGTATCTAATGCTGTTTCAGTAATATGTTTAGTCATTTCTTTAGTTAATTCTTCACTTTGAAAGTTTGGTCTAAATACATTAATTGATATAGCACTTGGAAATCTTTTTTTGATATTTTCTATTTCTATTGGAAATCTTACATCTGATATTATAAATATATTATAAAAATTAGATAATATTTCTATATCTTCTATAATTCTATTAACATAGAAATCTTTTTTTCCTAATTTTTCTCTTATTATTTCAGTACCTAATTTATTTAATAATTCTCTAGGTTTTGTTTCTTCTTGACCATCCCATCCAAAGAAGTCTCTTGCATATGTTTTAATTGGGTATGCTAAATGGAGAATTAGTGGTTTATCTCCCCTTAATTCATGTTTTTGTTTTATTATTTCTGCTGATGTATCTTTACCATGTCTTGCTTTACCACTTACTAAATATATTTTCATATTCATTCTCCTTTTATATAGTAAAAGACCTAATATAGGAGTGCATATAAGCACGGTACCATCCTACTTAGATCTTAATTGTTATAACGGTCTTAACCGGAATTTCTTCACTTAAGAAGTAGCTTTCATATATAACAAAGTATTAAGTTCCATCAACCCTTAACTTTCTATTAAATTATTATATATTACTTTATCTTCTATCTTTGTTTTAATCTATACCAAATATTTTTTCTGATAAATTATATTTGTCATCAAAATATTTTACTATTGTTTTAGTCATTGAAATTATTGGTGTTGCTAAAATCATTCCTATTATACCAAAGAAATATCCAAATATCAATAATCCTAACATTATTGTTACTGGGTGTAATTTCATTGTTTTACCCATTACTATTGGTTGTAAGAAATAACTTTCTAATAATTGTGATAATAGTACTGATATTAAACAGAAGAATCCAGTTGTAGGACTTATTGATAATCCTACTAATACTGCTGGTATACCTCCTATATAAGGTCCTACATAAGGTATTACGTTAGTTACTGCACAAAATAGACCAAATACCATTGGAGCTTTTAATCCTGCTAAACCTAATCCAATTGATTGGAAAACAAATAGTATTAGCATTATTGAAAGTGTTCCTTGAATAAATTTTCTTAAGTTTTTATTTAATTTATCTGTTAATGCATAAGCATCTGATTGAGCTTTTTTAGGTAATAATGAAATTAAATGTGATCTTATATTATTAAAATCAAATAACATATAGAATCCTATTATTAATCCAAATATAAGTGTAATACTACCTGATATTATAGATGTAGCAACACTCATTACTTTTGCAGGTAATCCTACTGTAATTGAATCTCCTAATTCTGCTAATGATGTATACATTTCTTTTTTAACATTTTCTACATCATATCCAGTTCCTGATTGAAAACTATCTAATATTCCTTCTGCACCATCTTGTAAATATTTAACAAATGATGGAGCTTGTTTAGCTATATCATTAAATTGATCTGTAACTGATGGAATCATTAGTTTTACTACTAAAAATATACTTCCTAAAAAAATTGTAAATACAAGTACTGTACTTAATACTCTGTTTAATCCTTTTTTATTAAACCATGTTACTGCTGGATCAAATAGCCATGCTATTACAATACCAATAAAGAATGGTGTTATTATTTTTAATAATGTTGCTATAAATGGTAGTATATGCCATTTTGTAAGTAACATACTTGAAATATATATTAATGCAACTATTGATAATACCAAAAATATTTTTAATATAGTTACACCGATTTTAACTCCTTCATTTATTTTAGAAAAATCAAGTTCATTATTGTCTTTTTTCTTTTTACTAAACATTATCTCACCTCTATACTATATTAATAATAACATAAAAAAATAATTTCTACTATATAAAAAGCTCTAAATTTTAGAGCTTTTTTCTTTACATCATATTTTCAATGCTTTTTTCAACGTTTTTTGACATTTTAGACATACAATTTTCCATATCTTCTACAGCTTCTGGATTGTATTTCTTATATAGTGTCCATACACCGTATCCTGTTAGAGCCATTAAAACTGTTGCGGTCATTACTTTCCCTGTTTTTGTCATAATATCACCTCTATTTTAAATATGATGGGTAATAAAATACCATTATTATTATGAAAAAAACTTAAATATTTATACATTATTTCATGTGTTCTATTAATTTATTTAAAAGTGTTGTTTTTCTGATATCTGAATTATTATTGTTAATAGCAATTTCTAATGCTTCAATGTCTCCTATTAAATATAATTCTTTTTTGCTTCTTGTTATACCTGTATATACTAATTTTCTATATAACATTTTCTTATATTCTTTGATTATTGGCATTATTACTATATCAAATTCACTACCTTGACTTTTATGAATACTTATTGCATATCCATGTTTAAATTTATTAAAATTATTTGCATTATATTTTACAATATTACCATCAAAATCAATGCTTATTTCTTTATCATTTGGAATTGATTCTATAATACCAATGTCTCCATTAAAAACATTTTCGTCTGGCATATTAGTTAATTGTATTACTTTATCTCCTTCTCTAAATACTACTCCATTTATTAATATTTCTTTTTTTGATTTAGATTTAGGATTAAAAATAGTTTGTAATGTAATATTTATTTCATCAATACCATTAATTGTTTTATATAGGGGTACTAATACCTGAAATTTCTTATAATCATATTTAATATATTTTTTACATATTTCTATTATATGTTGTTTTATTTGATTACTTGGACATGGAATAAAGAATAAATCATTACTATTATTAAATATTTCATTATCAATTTTATTTTCATTTATATTATGTGCTAGTGTTACTATATTAGAATTTTTTCCTTGTCTATATAATCTTTTTAAATTCATTACTGGAATTGTATTACTTTCTATTAGATCTTTTAATGTTTGACCAGGTCCTACACTAGGTAGTTGGTTATAATCTCCTACTAGTATTATTTTAGTATTATAACTTAAACCTTTTAATAAACTATCTAATAAATAAGTATCAATCATACTTGCTTCATCTACTATAACAAATTTAACATTACTTTTATTATGTTCATTTACTCCAAATTTATTATTTTCTTTATTCCATTTTAAAAATCTATGTATTGTAACTGCTGGTAATTGAGTTGATTCACTAATTCTTTTACTTGCTCTTCCTGTAGGTGCTAATAAGGCAATATCAGTTATTAATTCATTATATGTTAATTTATTAATACTTTTATATAATTCTGTTATTGCTTTTATTATTGTTGTTTTACCAGTACCAGGACCTCCTGTTATTATTAGCAAATTACTTTTCATTGTTTCTTTTATTGCATTTATTTGGTCTTCATTATATTTAATACTATAGTATTCTTCTAATTCTTTAATAAATGAATTTAACTTTTTATTTTCTTTAATGTTTTTATTTTCTTTTACTAAGTAACAGAACCTATTAACTATATTACTTTCTGCTTCATACATATCTTTATAATAATATTTTTCTTTTTCTTTAATGATCTTCATATCTTTTTCTAATTGATTAAGTGCTGTTTCAAAATCATTATTTCCTATTGGATTATTAAGACATCTTATAGTATAATTAAACATTTCTTCATATGTTAAATATGTATGACCATATGTATTGCATACTTCATTTATTACATATATTATTCCTGCTTTTACTCTTCTTGTATCATCTTTTTTCATAGAATGCTTAAGTGCTATTGAATCTATTTTTTTAAAATTGATCTCTATTATGTCTTCTACTAATTGATATATATCATTATTTATTATTGTTTTAGTTTGTTCCTTATATGTATTATATATAATTAAACTGTCTTTTGTTGAGAAACCTAAATCATTTAATTCTACTATTGTAGTATAACTTGATTCGTATTCTTTTAGTTCTTCATGTAATGAATCAGCTTGTTTCTTTGTAATGGTGGGTATTAGTGTTAATTTATCTGGTTCTTCTAATATTGTTTTTAATGTATCGGTATTAAAAGCATCTACTATTTTTTTTGCTTTTTTTTCACCTATTCCTCTAAATATACCACTTGATAGAAATTCTACTATTGCATCTTTTCCTTCTGGTAATTGTCTATCATAGCTATCAACTTGGAATTGTTCTCCATACTTATCATGATTAATAAGTTTACCATACATTATATATGTATCATCTTCATTTAATTCATGAAAATAACCGGTAAAGGTAATGGTTCTGTTTACATATATTTCTAATTCTTCATCATTTGTTTCTTTTACTTTAAATAATCCAATTACATAACCATTGTCATTTTTAAAGATACTTCTTTTATAGTTTCCTTTAATATATGTATCCATATTTTACCTCCTTTACTCTGCTATACAATAAGGGTAATTAATTTCTTTTATTGTTACTTCGACTATATCTTCACTATTTAATATTTTTGGTATTTTAACTAATAAATAATTAGGAGTATGTCCATAGCTATATTCTTCATTATGAGTTTCTACTAATACTTCTACTTTTTTGTTTAAAAATTTATTCATATATTTTAATTCTAATTCATTAGATAATTCTATTAATTTTTTTGCTCTTTCTTTTTTAATTTTACTATCTACTTGTTCAGGAAATTTAGCTGCTGCTGTACCATTTCTTAATGAATAAGGAAATACATGTATTTTAGCAAATTCTATTTCTTTACAAAAATTATATGTTTCATTAAATAATTCTTCTGTTTCTTTTGGGAATCCTACAATAACATCAGTTGTTATTGAAATATTGGGTCTAATTAATCTTATTTGTTTTATTTTATTTCTATAATAATCTAAATCATATTTTCTATTCATTAATTTTAATACTTCATTACTACCAGCTTGTAGAGGTATATGTAGATGATCTACTATAATATTATAACTTTTTATTACATCTAATACTTCATCATTTAATTCAGTTATTTCTATTGAAGATATTCTTAATCTTTTTAAATTTGGTACTTTAACTATTTCTTTTAATAGATTAGCAAAGTTTAATTCTTCACTTAAATCTCTACCATAATTACCTGTATGAATTCCTGTTAATACTATTTCTTTATAACCATTTTGTGTTAATGTTGTTATTTCTTCTAAAACAGTTTTAAAGTTTTTACTTCTACATTTTCCTCTTACAAAAGGTATAATACAATAACTACAATAGTTTTCACATCCATCTTGAATTTTTACAAATGCTCTTGTTCTACCTTCAAATGTTTTTATTTCCATGTCTTCAAATGTTGTTCCTAAATCACTATATAAATCTTTTATTTGCTTTTTATTTTTTAGATATTCTTCAGTTAATTCAACTATTTTACTTTTATCTTTATTACCTATTAATATATCAATTCCTTCAATATTAATATCTTTATTTGCTTCTATAAAACATCCCATTGCTATAATACATGCATCTTTATTTTTATTAATTGCTTGTCTAATGATTTTTCTACTTTTAACATCACTATTATTTGTAACCGTACAAGTATTAATTATATATATATCACATATATCAGAAAAATCTAATATTGTATAACCTTTTTCTTTAAATAGACTTTGTACATATTCACTTTCATAGGTATTTACTTTACATCCTAATGTATATATTCCTACTTTCATACTTACACCTCACATGACTTATATATTATAACATGTTGTCGACAAATAAAAAAGAATCAATCAAGATTCTTTTGTAATTCTTTTAATGTTTGTAGAAACTCATTTGTTTTTCTTATTTCTTCTTCTAAATCTGATTCTGTACTTTCTTCTACAGTAGGAATTTCTTCTTCAATTGGTTCCTCTTTTGTATCAGGTTCAATTCCATATATTGGAGATATAAATGGAGAACTTTCAAATTTTTTGTTTTCTGCTGACTTTTCTTCTACTATTGGTTCTTCATTAATGAAATCATCTAATGTCATTTGCATTGGATTTTCTTCTTTTATTTTGAATTTTTCTCTTAATTGTTCAATAGTTATTGGTTCATTTCCTTCGTCTTGATATTGAACTTCTTCATTTTTATCATATAATTGATCACTTACTTTTTCTAATTCATCTAAGGAAATAATTGCATTTTCTTCTTGTTCATTTTCAAAATTATTTAGATCACTATTGTTTTCTGCATCTGCTAATTTTTCAAGTTCTTCAGTTAATCTTTCTAATTCTAATTGAGCTTGAGTTTTTTCTAGATCTGGTTCAACGTATATATCTTCTTCTTCATTGTCTTCATTAATTTTCTTTATAATTGGTGGATTTTCTATTACTGGTTCTTCAATAACAGGTTCATCAACTTTTATTTCTTCTACTATTGGAACTTCTTCAATAATTGGTTCTTCTATTGTTATTTCTTCTGGTATTACTTCTTTTATTGGTATTATTTCATCTAGTTTTTCATTTATTTCTTCTTCTATTGGAGTATCTTCAATGTCATTTACTATAACATTACTAAAATGTTCTTCAGAAACAGGTTCTTCATCTTTTACTTCTTCAATAGGAGTCTCTTCTATTTCTTCTTTTTCTATTGGTTTTTCATCACTTTTTGATACTTCTTGTTCAGCTTCAGCTACTTTATCAATGTCTGTTTTTTTAAGCCCAAATAATTCGTTAATTGTATTATCTAGCTCTTCACCAAGTTCTTTATGATCTTCTACAAAACTTTCATGAATTACATTATTATTTTCTTTTATAGTGTTTTGTTGATATAAATCTTCAAATGTGAAGTTTTCATCATAATCATCTACTTCTTCATCTTTTTTCTTTTTACCTATTTTTTCTTTTCTATCTAAAAATATAATTACTATTAATAAGATTGCTACTATTAAAGCTAAAGTAAAAATTACAATTACTTGTGTACTTATTCCATTTGCTGCAAAATTTTGCATATACTTCACCCCATAAAATGATAACTTATTGCTGATAATACATATAATCCTGCTGTTTCAGTTCTTAATACGGATTTACCTAATGATGTAGAAATAAATCCATTATCTATCATTTTTCTTTCTTCTTCTTCTGTAAATCCACCTTCTGGACCTACTACTATTATAATTTTAGCATTTACTTTAACTTCTTCCAAGACTTTTTTTAAATTTGTTGATATTTCATTTACTGTTAACAATATTTTACAATCATAATCAAGCTTTATTAATTCATTTATTGTGATTGGATTATTAATTGTAGGTATTATATTTCTTTTAGATTGTTCACTTGCTTCTTTTACTATTTTTTGCCATCTATCAAGTTTTTTAGTTTCTTTTTTATCTACTTTTATTACTGATCTATCTGCTTTTAATGGATATATTTTTTTTATTCCAATTTCAGTTGTTTTTTGTATTATATAATCCATTTTTTGTTCTTTTACTAAAGATTGTACTAAAGTAATATCTACTGGTAATTCATTATTATCTGGTAGTTCTTCTAATATTTCTACTGTTACTATTTTATTACTAGTATTAATTATTTTACAAATATATAATTTTTTATTATTAATTACTTCAATTTTATCATTTATATTCATTCTCATAACAGTTAATATATGATATGAATCATCATTACTTAGAATAAATTGATTATTTGTTTTATCTTTTACAAAATATCTTTGCATTTTCTTCACCACTACAATTGTATGTTAAATTAATATAAAAGTCAAAATAGTATTAACATTTAATTACACTTTTGATTTTTTTAATTACTTTTTTTTCTATTCTTGATATATATGACTGACTTATTCCAAGATGATCTGCGACATCTTTTTGAGTCATTTCTGTATATCCTAGTAAACCATATCTTAATACCATTATTTCTTTATCTCTTTTATTTAATTTATTTATTTCTTCCATCATTAGATCTTTTTCTGTTTCTAGTTCTAATCCTTTTGTAACAATATCTGGTTCGGTACCTAGAATATCTTCTAGATGTAATTCATTTCCATCTGCATCATAACTTAGTGATTCTTCAAAAGATATTTCACTTTTAATTCTTTTTGTTTTTCTTAAAAACATTAGTATTTCATTATCAATACATCTAGATGCATATGTTGCAAGTTTAATATTTTTATCAATACTAAATGTCTTTATTCCTTTTATTAATCCTATTGTACCTATACTTACTAAGTCTTCTAAATCTATTTTAGTATTTTCATATTTCTTAGCTAGGAATACTACTAGTCTTAGATTATGTTCTATTAGTTTGTTTTTAGCTTCTATATCGCCTTGTTTTGCAAGTAGTAGGTATTTCTCTTCATCTTCTTTATTTAATGGTTCTGGTAATATATCTGTTGCTCCTACGTAGAATAAGTTACTTGATACTTCTATAATTTTACTAATTAATATAAATATAATTATCATTTTGTTCCTCCTTTTATTATATATGTATTATATTTCTATATAATTAAAAAAAGTGTCGTTTGTTATAGCAAATTTCTATTTAATATTATATCTGTATCATTTATTTTAAATGGTTCATTACTTATTCCTATAAGTGCATTTTCTATTATATATTTATTATCTATTATAAGTTTATCTACTTTAATACATTTTAATAAACTATTATTATTTAGTGTTTTATATGGTACATATATTATTTGATTTTCTTTATACTTAAAATTAGTGTCATATAGTAGACTTATGGGTCTTTTTTTATATTGATCATATAAATTGTTTCCTGTATCTAAATAAGCATTATAATGTCTTACTTTACCCTTATAAATGATATCTACCTTATAGTAGTTATTTATTTCATTTTTAAATAGTTTATTTTGTTTATAATATATGTACATTATTATGGGTGTTAATATAAGTATTACTATTATGTTTATATTGGAATTATTATAAAATATTATTCCTTCATGTTTATAGGATAATTCTATATTAATTAAATATAGGAATCCTCCTAGTATTATACTTACAATATATAATACAAATAAATTTACTGAAAAATCTTTTTTACCAAATGTTATTAATATCATTAATATACTTATTACTATTTTTAATAATAGTAATTCTATATTATTTATATCTATAAAAAGAAAAAGTATACTTAGACTACCTAATATACTTCCTAATAATATTTTATATAATTTAATATTTCTTTTTAATACTATTTTTACTGTTAGTAGTAATATAAAATCAAAAATAAAGTTTAATAATAGTATAAGATCGATATATAGTTTCATATTATCACCTAATAATAATATATAATTATACATTGATATATATTGTCGAATTATTACAAAAGAAAAAATGCTTATTCAGCATCTTTTTTTACTACTTCATTTCCTTTATAGAATCCACATTTAGGGCAAACTCTATGAGGTTTAATCATTTCTCCACAATTAGGACATTTTGTAACACCTACTGCAGTTAATGCATTGTGACTTCTTCTCATTCTTTTTCTTGTTTTTGATACTTTTCTAAATGGTACTGCCATATTATCACTCCTCTCCAATCAAACTTTTTAAATCATTAAAAGGATTGTTTTCATCTTTTAATTCTTTTTCACTAACTAATTTCCAACCATTCCCTTTAAATTTACTTAAATCTTCAACGTTAGTAAATTTGAGTGGAACTTCTAATACAATATTTTGCCATAAAATCTCAAGTAAATCAAGTGTATTTCCATCATTTTCTTCATTTTTTAGTATTTCGTCCTCTAAAACAAAGCTAAATTGATAAGGAATTTCCTCTAGACTAATAGAATCTTCTAAAATCATTGTACCTTCAACTTTTACATTAAGAATATTATCACCTGTTGAATTTTTAGTGATTTTTCCTTTTACGTGGATATTTTCTAAATCTAATATATCTGTACTTGATATAAGGTTTTCGTCTATTGAAATAGATTTATCAATATCTATTACTGTGACTATATTATTGTTTAATTTTGTTAAATCAATATTCATCTAATCACCACCGCATGTATCATTATACAATATTTATAGTTATTTTTCAACTGTTTTCTTTTTTATTTAAATTATTATGTTATAATTGTAATTGGTGATATAAATGAATGTTGTTGGTATTATAGCAGAATATAATCCATTTCATAATGGACATGTATTTCATTTAAAGAAAATTAAAGAATTATATCCTGATTCTTTAATAGTATTAGTTATGTCTTCATCGTTTACTGAACGTGGTGAGATAAGTATATTAAATAAATGGGAAAAAACAGCTTTAGCACTTAAATATGGTGTTGACCTAGTAGTTGAACTTCCTTTTGTATATTCAACTCAAAGTGCTGATATATTTGCTAAAACTAGTATTACTTTATTAAATAATTTGGGTGCAACACATTTGGTATTTGGTAGTGAATGTAATGATATTAATAAATTACAAAGATTTGCAGATACTCAAATTAATAATAAAGATTATGATAATTTAGTTAAATCTTATTTAGATACAGGTATTAATTACCCTACTGCACTTAGTAAAGCTTTAGAAGATATTACTGGGGATAAAATAGTTGAACCTAATGATTTATTAGGTATTAGTTATATTAAAAGTATTATTGAGTTAAAAAGTAATATTCAACCTATTACAATATCAAGAACTAATAATTATCATGAAAGTGCTACTAATATTAGAAATAGTCTTATTAATAAAAAGAATATTAAAGATAATGTTCCAATTGAGTCATATAATTTATTAAAAAATAAAGATTTAAGTAAATTTAAAGAAAATATTTTTAAATTATTAAAGTATAAGATTGATTCAGTTAATAATTTAGATGAATTTGCTACAGTTGATGAAGGAATCGATAATAGAATTAAAAAAATGATTGATAGTTCTTCTAATTATGATGAATTAGTAGAAAATATTAAAACTAAAAGATATACTTATAATAAAATAAACCGTATGCTTATACATATCTTGTGTAATCTTACTAAAGACATGTTGATAAATAATATAGATATTAAATATATTAGAATTTTAGGTTTTTCTGATGATGGTCAACAATACTTAAATAAAATAAAGAAAAAGGTTAAATTACCTTTAGTTACTACTTATTCTAAGTTTAATGATGATGTATTAGATTTTGAATTAACTGTTACTAAAATATATTCTAGTATTATTGAAGATAATTCTTTAACAAAATTAGAATATTCTATGCAACCAATAAAGAGATCAAATTAATGATCTCTTTTTATTTTATATTTCTTCTATTTTCATAAAGTTTGTACTAAGGTTCTTTGGAAATCCACCAGCAATTATAATTTTATCTTTTTCTTGTAAGTTCATATATTTAATTGCTTCCTTTTTAGAATATTCAATAATTTCATCTGTTGTTTCTAATACTGGTACTAATGTTGTATATACTCCAAAATTAAGTGCTAATGAAATAGCTGCTTTTTTAGTAGTACATGGAGCTAATATTATTGATTTAGGTCTTAGCGTACTTATTTTTTTAGCAGTTATTCCGCTTGTAGTTGGTGCTACTATTGCTTTAACATCTAGAGCATTTGCACTTGTTACTACGCTTGATGCAACTACTGATACTATATCACTAGATTTTACTGGACATATTTGATGATTATAATCTAAATATTTTTCTGTATTTTCACAAATATCTGCCATATATTTAGCAGCATCTATTGGATATTTTCCTACTGTTGTTTCACCGCTTAACATTACTGCATCAGTTCCATCTAATACTGCATTTGCAATATCCGTTACCTCAGCACGTGTTGGTCTAGAAGATGTATACATACTTGCTAACATTTCTGTTGCAACAATACATACTTTTCCTTGTTCACGGCATTTCTTTATCATCATTTTTTGTAACATTGGTAATTCTTGTAATGGAACTTCAACTCCTAAATCACCACGAGCAACCATTATACCATCACTATATTCAATAATTTCGTCTAAATTTTGGATTGCCATTCCACTTTCTATTTTTGCAATTATTTTCATTGATGAATTATATTCATTAAGAATATTTCTTACAGCAATAATATTATCTTTATTGTTTACAAATGAAAGTGCTAAAAAATCTCCATCTTTTTCACATGCATATCTTATGTCATTAATATCATCTTGACTTAAGAAATCCATATCTAATTCTACTCCTGGAACATTAATTCCTTTTTTACTTTTTAGTAATCCACCTGCAATGATTCTACAATTTAAATCTTCTCCAAGTCTTTCTATTACTTCTAATTTCATTAAACCATCTTCTAATAAAATAAAGTCTCCTACATTGATTGTATCTAATGCTTTTTTAAAATTAACAGTAAACGATTCTTCTGTTCCTAATACATCTTTTTTAATTATTTTTATTGTTTTACCATCTTCTAATTTAACACCATTTTCTGCCATAACACCAGTTCTAAAATCTGGTCCTTTTGTATCATATAGAATTGCAATATTAGTGTTTAATTCTTCATTAGCTTTTTTTACTAAGTTCTCTACTTGTTCTCTTTCTTCAATAGTAGCATGTGAAAAGTTGATTCTTGCTACATTCATACCTTTTTCTATTAATTGTTTAAATGTGTTATAGTCACTACTAGCTGGACCAATACTACATATTATTTTTGTTTTTTTCATTGTACTTCTCCTTTTTATTTTTGGCATTTTGGACAATAATAAGTACCTCGTCCACCTACCCTAATTTTAATTATATCACAATTACATATTTTGCATTTCATTTTTTCTCTTTGATGTACATATAATTCATTTTGAAATAGTCCAGTTACGCCTTCTTCTGATGTATAGCTTCTAATAGTAGTACCACCTTGTTTTATTGCTTCATCTAATACATTAATTGAGTTGTTAATAATTTTTTCTACTTGTTTATTATTTAAATCTTTTGCTTTCGTTATTGGATTAATTCTTGATAAAAATAATATTTCATCTGCATATATATTACCAATTCCTGCTATTATAGATTGATCTAATAATGCAGTTTTTATTGGTATGTTTTTATTTTTAAATTTATCTATTAAATAGTTAGATGTTAAATCTTTATCCCATACTTCGTATCCTAATTCTGTATATGGTTTAGTTGTTAATAATTTGTCTTTATCTATTAATTTCATTTTAGCAAATTTTCTTACATCACTAAATCTTAATTCAAAATCAGAAAATTTAAATATGACGTGTTCATGTTTAGTAATTGGATCTTTATCATTCCTATAGAAGAATTTTCCTTCCATTCTTAAATGAATTAATAAATACTGTTTAGTTAATTCTATTACTATCCATTTTCCTCTTGTGGATATTTTTTTTACTTCTTGATTTCTTATTTGTTTCGTAAATTCATCAACTGTTGGATATTCAATTATATTATTATATAAAACATTTACATCTAATATTTTTTTATTTAATATTTTACTTTCTAATTTTTTACTTACTGTTATTACTTCTGGTTTTTCTGGCATCATTTACCTCCATATTTGGTAACATTTCTATTGTTGAATATTTAATTCCAAATTTTGCTTTTTTTAATTTATCTTTAATTTTTTTATCGAGTGCTCTTTGTTCAATTAGATTAATATACGGATTAGTTTTTATTGTTATTGTTGCAGAATAATATGAACCATATTTAATTAATGTTATTTTTTCTGTTTCGACATCTTTTATTTGTTCAATTATCTTTTCTATATTATTTCTTATATCTTTATTATCTTCTTGTTCTCCTATTAAAAGAATTAAATTATCTTTTAAGATGTTAAATCCCATCATTATAATTAATATTCCTATTATTAAACTTCCTACTTGATCTGAATATTTTAGTATACTAATGTATTTGGAAAACTGTGATAGTATTACTATTACAAGTACTCCAATAGATGAATATACATCGGTAAAAGATTCATTTGCTGAAGAAATTAAGATATTACTATTTATTTTCTTTCCTGTTTTCTTTAAATATAGACATACTAATCCTTTTAATATTATTGCTATAGAAATTATTACTATAACAAAAGTATCAGGAGTTTTACTTTCTTTAGTAAAACTATTGATTGATAAAAATAAACCTAATCCTAATATTACTATTCCTATTAATACACTTGTTATGTATTCAACCATTCCATATCCATAAGGATGATGCTTATTAGCTTTTTTACCTGATATTTTACTTCCTATCATTGCAACTATATCTGTTACAAAATCACTCATTGTATGTAATCCGTCAGCAATTAAAGATTGGCTTTTACCAAATATTCCACCTAGTAATTTAAGAAGTGAAATAAATAAATTACTAATCATGCTTATTACTAATGCTTTATATTGTTTACTCATATGTACCTCTATTTTGCTTGATACCAATCTTTTCCAAATTCTATATCAACTTTTAATGGAACGTTAAATTTGTATGTATTTTCCATTATTCTTTCTACTAATTCTTTTATTATATCTGCTTCATCTTCTAAAACATTAAATACAAGTTCATCGTGTACTTGAATTAACATTTTACTTTTAAGATTACGATCATTTAATTCTTTATATATTTCTACCATAGCTTTTTTTAATATATCTGCACTACTACCTTGAATAGGTGTGTTTAAAGCCATTCTTTCTCCTTGTTGCCTAATCATGAAGTTTTTATTATTTAATTCTTCTATTGTTCTTTTTCTATTCATTATAGTTTTTACGTATCCTAAATTATGAGCATCTTCTATTGTCTTATTCATAAAATCTTTTATGCCAGGATACATTTGCAAATATGTATCTATAAAATCTTTAGCAGATGCTATATTTATACCTAAGTCTTCGCTAAGACCGAAACTACTAATCCCATATAAAATACCGAAGTTAACTGCTTTTGCAGTTCTACGCATATCTTTTGTTACTGCTAATTCATTAACTCCAAATATGTCAGAAGCTGTTTTAGCATGTATGTCTTTTCCTGACTTAAATGCTTCGATTAAGTTTTCTTCATTTGCAAGTGATGCAAATATTCTTAATTCTATTTGTGAATAATCACCTGATAATATAATTGAATTTTCATTAGGTATAAATGCTTTTCTAATTAATCTACCATATTCTAATCTAATAGGTATATTTTGAAGATTTGGACTAACACTTGATAATCTTCCTGTTCTTGTTAATGTTTGATTAAAAATAGTATGTATTCTTCCATCATCGTGTATTTCTTGAATTAATCCTACTACATAATTTGACTGTAATTTTGCAAGTGTTCTATATTCTAATACTTTATCTACTATTAAATATTTACCTGCTAATTTATCTAAAATATCTTTACTTGTAGAATAATTATTGTCTTTTATTTTTTTGGGATATGGAATTAACATTTTTTCAAATAAAATTACTCCTAATTGTTTAGGCGATGATATATTGAACTCTTCACCTGCTAAATTATATATTTCTTTAGATAATAAATCCATTTTAATAGATAATTCTTCTCCCATACTTTCTAAAAATGATTTATCTACTTTTATACCTGTATACTCCATATCTGCTAATACTTCAATAAGAGGCATTTCAATTTCTTCAAATAAATATACGGCATCATTTTCATTTATTTCTCTTTTTATTCTATCTTCTATATCATAAATGAATTTTGCTTTTCTAATAGTGTTTTCTGCTACTACTTCTATATCTGGTTCAGCTAATTTAGTGCCTTTTCCATATAAGTTTTCATAGAAATCAATTTTAGTTCCCATATTATTTGCTATATATGCAATATCATCATTTATATTATAATTTAATAAGTATGCTGCAACCATTAAATCAAAATTGCAATTGCTTACTTTAAAATCATTATATTTTGCTGTTACTAATATTTTCTTTAAATCATATGTTTTTTTATTATATATATCATTAAATATATTTTTATTATTAAGTACTAATTCAAAAGGTATATAATAAGCTTCTTCGTTATTATAAATACCAAATCCTAATGGTTTTGCATTATGATAATTATCACCTAACATTTCTAAATATATTGCATAATCATCAGTAATTTTAAAATTGTTAATATCTTCAATAATTTTATAATTAATTGGTTCTATTACATTTTCTTTTATTTGTTCTTCTTTTATATCTAATTTTTTAATAAGTGAATAGAATTCTAAATCCTCTAATAATTCTATATATTTTAATGAATCTATTCCTCTATATATGATTGAATCAAAATCAGTATTTATTGGTACTTCTTTATAAATTGTCGCAATATCATAACTCATGTATGCATTATCTTTATCGTTTTCTAATTTTTCTTTTGTTTTTCCTTTAATATTTTCAATATTATTATATAAATTATCTAAACTATTATATTCTTTTAATAGAGTAAGTGCTGTTTTTTCACCTATTCCTTTTACACCTGGAATATTGTCTGAAGGATCACCCATTAAGGCTTTTAAATCTATCATTTTAATTGGTTCTATTCCATATGTATCAATAAATGTTTGTTTATTCATTCTAATATAATCTGTTTGTTTTAATAACTTTACTTCTACATCATTACTAATTAATTGTAATAAGTCTTTATCACTACTTATAATTGTAGCAATATAATCTTCATTTTCATCGACTTCTTTTGCAAATGTTCCTATAATATCATCTGCTTCATAATTATCTATTTCTAAATATGTAATTCCCATAGCTGTACATATTTCTTTTGCCACAGGAAATTGCATTTTTAATTCTTCAGGTGTTTCCATTCTACCATCTTTATATGAGGCATATTTATCATGTCTAAAAGTTTTACCTTTATCAAATGCTAACATCATATATTCTGGCTTTTCTTCATTAATAATCTTATTTAACATATTAATAAGACCATATACTGCATTAGTAGGAAATCCTTTGGAATTTTTCATTACATTTCCATTATATGCAGTGGCATAATAACTTCTAAATAATAAATTGTTTCCATCAACCAATATTACTTTTTTCAAATTCATCACCTATTGTTATTATACCACAGGAAATTATTATTAAAAAGTTTTATTGAACTCTTATTACAATACTTTCATTTCTTTGAATTGTGTCCTCTTTACTTTCTAATTTTTGTATTCTATCACTTGCAAATATTGTAAATAATGCAACTCCTATATAAAATACTACAATAAAACTGATATCTTTTTTTGTTTTCATAACTAACTCCTCCTTCTTTATACTTACATTTTATATCAAACATGTGTTTGTGTCAATAATATATAAAACATTTGTTTGACATTTTACACTTAATGTGTTAACATTGATATTGTAAGGATGGTGTGTATGGAAAAATTAACTGGTAGACAGTCTGATATTCTTAATGTAATTAAAGAATATATGGCTAAAAATGGTTATCCTCCAACGGTAAGAGAAATTGGTTCAATTATAGGACTTAATTCTCCTGCAACAATTCATTTTCATTTAACTAAATTGGAAGATAAAGGTTATATAAAAAAAGGACTTGGAAAAAATAGAACTATTGAATTATTAGTTCCTAATGAATTTTCTGATAAAGAAGATAATGTTATAAACGTTCCTTTATTAGGTAAAGTTACTGCAGGTACTCCTATTGAAGCTATTGAAATACCTGATGAGTATTTTACTTTACCAATTAGTATGGTTCCTGCTAAGAAAGAAGTTTTTACATTAAAAGTAAGTGGTGAATCAATGATTAATGTTGGTATATATGATGGAGATATTATAATTGTAGAAAGAAAAAATACTGCTAATAATGGCGATACAGTTGTTGCAATGACTGAAGAAAATGAAGTTACTGTTAAAACTTTCTATAAAGAAAGTGATCATATTAGATTACAACCAGAAAATGATTATATGGAACCTATTATATTACCAAATTGTTCGATACTTGGAAAAGTAATTGGATTATATAGAAAATTATAAAATTATTTCAATAAAAAAGTAGACATTGTATGTCTACTTTTATTTTTCTTTGTTAATTGTTTTTACTACTGCTTCTTGAACACTTTTGGAATTTCCTATATTTTGGAAACCATTTAATATTTCTATTGGAATAGCAAATATTACTGTATTAGATTGATCACTACTTAAATCATTTAATGTAGCTAAAGTTCTTAAATGAAGTGCTCCTGGTGCATTTGACATTGTTGCAGCAGCTTCTGCTAAATTATTGGCTGCTTCTACTTCACCTTTTGCTTTTGTTATAACTGCTTCTTTTTCTCTTTCAGCTTCTGCTGCTTTAGCAATTACTCTTTTCATTTCTTCTGGTAGTGCTACATCTTTTAATTCAACGTTTTCTACTTTAACACCCCATGGATCTGTTTCCTTATCTATTATAGAACAAATTTCTGCTGAGATTTTTTCTCTTTCTCCTAATAATTCATCTAAAGTAACAGCTCCTACTGCATTACGCATTGTAGTTTGTGCTAATTGACTAACAGCATATCTAAAATCTTCTACTGCTAGTACTGCTTTAGATGCATCAAAAATTTTGTAATATATAACTGCATTTATTGTTATAGATACATTATCTTTTGTAATTGCATCTTGTTCAGGTACATCTACTGCTTTAGTACGAATATCTACTTTCTTATATGAATTAACAATTGGTAATACTATATTCCAACCTGGATTCATAATTTTAGCAAATTTTCCTCTTTTAAATAATATACCTCTTTCATATTCATTAATTTGTCTAATTGAACTTAATACTAATACAACTAGTATTGCTATTACTGTTATTGCGAAATCTTCCATATCATTACTTCCTTTCTATATATGATATTATAACAAAAAAATAAAAATGCAACTACATTTCTATTATTTTTCTTATTATATAACTTGTTATTAATAAACCAGCGCTAGAAGGCACAAAACTTGTTGATCCTGGAGTTCTATCACTTATTTTTATTGGGTGTTCATTACTATATAAAACTGGTATTTTACTTCTTATTTTATTATCTTTTGCCCATTTCCTTAATACTTTTGCCAATGGATCATATGATGTTTTATTAAGTTCTGTTATTTCTAATTTACTAGGATCTAATTTATTACCTGTTCCCATACTAGTTATAAACTTAATATTGTTATTTATACATGTTTCAATAATAAGCATTTTAGAAGTCATAGTATCGCAAGCATCTACTACAAAATCTGGTTTTTCTTTTGTAATTATATCAATATTTGTTTTATCGATAAATGAATCATATATAGTTACTTTACAATTTTTATTAATATCTAATAATCTTTCTTTCATAACTTCAACTTTTTTCTTACCAATTGTTGAATTAAGTGCAATTATTTGTCTATTGATGTTAGTAATGTCTACTACATCAAAATCAATTATAACTATATCTTCAATTCCTGAACGTACTAGTGATTCTACAGTGTATCCACCTACTCCACCTATGCCTACAACTAAAACTTTCGTTTTTGATATTTTATTTAAATTATCTTTTCCTATTATTTTTTCAAATCTATCAAAAGTACCCATATTAATACTTCCTTCCATAAAAAAATCCGGAAGAGAGATCACCTAACGATAAAACCTGTATATTACAGGTGGGTGTCCATACGTAGTTTTCAGGATTCTTAGAAAAATCTAAGCATTCAACACAAACTACTGATCAAGACTCCCTTATCGTTCAATTAGTCGGTTTTATATAAAGGTTCTCATCTCTTCCAGATAACTATAGTATACCATGTTTTTTAAAAAATACTAGTATTTTTTTTAAGTTTACACATTAAACTCATAATCATCCATTGGATTTATTACATTATTATTAATAAATATCATATCTTTCAACAATTTTTCACTGAATGGTCCTTTATGCGTTAAAATAAACTTTACATTTTTATATTTGCTTGCTAAGTATTTAATGTTGTCTACTCCAAGGTGTGCTTCGTTTCCTTCTTTTTTTGTTGTATCTAGTATTACATAGTTTGCTTTATTAGCTTGTTCTTCTACTTCTTTACATAATGATGTATCTCCAGTAAATACTACAATATTATAATTATATTTAAGTGAATATCCATTAGCTTTTGTCATATGCCCGTGTTTTACTTTGAAACTATTTACTTTTACATTATTTCCTATATCAAAGTTCTTAATTCTATTACAATTAACATATTTTATATTAGCTTCTTTTAATACTTTTATATAACTATGTGGGAATGCTAATTTAGTTATTTGTAATATCTTCTTTCTTGTATCTCTATTACCTATAAAAGTTAGAGGTTTTTTATTCTTTCTATCATTTCTTCCTAATAATATAAATGGTATATCAAAAAAATGATCACCATGAAAATGAGTAAAGATAACATATTCTATATCTGCTAATTCTACCTTTTCTTTTAATAATTTTTTATATATTCCATTTGGTGTATCTATTAATGTATTATTATTTACTATTGCAGATGCACTATATGATGTTGAGGAAATACTCCCTGTACCTAATAACTTGATTTTCATATTATCACCTATATTATATTATAACATATTTTATATTAGGTGAGTAAAATGTATTTTAACTATGAAGATATTAATATTTATTATGAAAAATATGGTTCTTCAGATAAAACTATTGTTATATTACCTGGATGGGGAAATACTAGAAACACTTTTGATGAATTAATTAATTTTTTTAAAGATAAATATACTATTTATATTTTTGACTATCCAGGATTTGGATTTAGTAATTTTCCTAATAGAGATTTAGATATATATGATTATTCTAATATTATTAGAGAATTCTTTGATGAATTTAATATTGTTGATCCTATTATTATTGGTCATTCATTTGGAGGAAGAATTATTTCTACTTTAATTGGATATTATAATATTAGTTTTGAAAAAGTTGTTTTATTAGATAGTGCAGGATTTAAAAGAAAAATAAAATTTAAAACTTACTTATATAAATTTCTAAAAAAAATAGGTATTTTTTTACCTAATAAAATTAAAACAAAATATTTAAATAAATTATTTTCTATTTTTGCTTCAGATGACTATAAAAATATTGATAAAAATATGAGTAATACTTTTAAAAATATAGTTAATTATGATTTAAGCAAATACATTAAAAACATTAAATTAGATACATTATTAATATGGGGAGAAAAGGATAATAGTACACCTTTAAAGGATGGTTATAAATTTAAAAAATATATTAGTACTTCTGCTTTAATAGTAATAAAGGAAGCTGATCATTTTCCATATTTACAGTACCCTAGTTTGATTAATAATATTATTTATGAATTTATAAAATAAAAGAGACTTTAATAGTCTCTTAAAATTTTATTTTACTAGAAATATATTCTTCTATTTGATCAATATTAATTGTTTCTTGTTCCATTGTATCTCTATTTCTAATAGTTACAGTATTTTCATTTAATGTTAAATCATCTATTGTTATTGCAAATGGTGTACCTATAACATCTGCTCTTCTATATCTTTTACCAATATTTCCTGATTCATCATAATCTACCATAAAATGTTTTCTTAATTTATCATAAATTTCTATTGCTTTTTCACTATGATATTTTTTAATTAATGGTAATACTACTGCTTTATATGGTGCTAAATATGGAGAAAGTTTTAACACTTCTCTTTCTTCGTTATTTTCTAATGTTTCTTTTTCATAAGCGTTAAATAATACTGCTAATACTGTTCTATCAAGCCCATATGTTGATTCAATAATATATGGGATAAATTTTTCTCTTGTTTCTTCATCTAAATATTCCATTGATTGACCACTATATTCTTGATGACGAGATAAGTCAAAATTAGTTCTATTATGAGTACCATTTATTTCTCCCCATCCAAATGGGAATAGATATTCAATATCACATGCTTCTTTTGCATAGTGTGCTAATTTTTCGTGATCATGGTATCTTAATTTTTCACTTGGAAGACCTAAATCCATAAAGAATTGTTTTCCGTATTCTTTAAAATAATTATATAATTCTGAATCATTTCCTTCTTTACAAAAAGTTTGGAATTCCATTTGTTCAAATTCTATAGTTCT
>CAYMEJ010000004.1:0-1650 GCA_964389735.1 uncultured Muribaculaceae bacterium | reverse complement strand
GTTCTAAAAGTAAAATTACCTGGTGTTATTTCATTTCTAAATGCTTTTCCTATTTGACCAATACTGAATGGTAATTTTGTTCTCATACTTCTAAGTACATTTAAATAGTTTACATATTCTCCTTGAGCATTTTCTGGTCTTAGGTATACTACATTTTTAGAATCTTGTGTTACTCCTCTATAAGTTTGGAACATTAAATTAAATTGTCTTATATCTGTATAATCTGTTCCACCACATTTTGGACATGGTATTTTATTTTCTTTAATATATTCCATCATTTGTTCTTGAGTCATTGAATCAGGATGAGCCTCACTATTAAATGCTTCTATTAAGTTATCTGCTCTATGTCTCATTTTACATCCTTTACAATCTATTAAAGGGTCTGAAAAACTTCCTACGTGACCTGATGCTTCCCATACTCTTGGATGCATTAAAATATCTGCATCTAATTCATAGGAATTATGTCTTTCTTGAATAAATCTTTTTCTCCAAGCATCTTTTATATTATTCTTTAATCTTACTCCTAATGGACCATAGTCCCATGTATTAGCAAGACCACCATATATTTCGCTACCTTGAAATATAAATCCATATGTCTTACATAAGTTTACTAATTCTTGCATTGATAATTCTTTCATTTTTATTCCTCCTAATATTGTATTCCCCAAACAACATGATGTTTAGCTTCTTTACCACAGCATACACATTTTCCATCTATTAATGGTTCATTTTCTAATATGCATCTTGATTTACAACCTTTTATTTCTTTTACTTTTACTTCACATTCTTTATCTCCACACCAGTCAGCATGAATGAAACCTGGTTGAGTATTTAATATTTGTTCCATTTCTTTTAAATTATGTGCTTCAAATGTTAAAGAATTTCTTCTTTCTATTGCTCTATTGTACATATCATTTTGAATAGTTTCTAATAAATTATTTATATATTCAACAATATTAATATCAGTATTTTCTACTATTTTTTCTCTTGTATCTCTTCTTACAAATGTTATCTTATTTTCTTTTAAGTCTCTTTCACCAATTTCTATTCTTATTGGAATACCATTAACTTCTGCTTCTGCAAATTTGAATCCTGGTGTTTTTTCAGTTAAATCAGTATATACTGAAATATTATTTTTCTTTAATTCTACTTCAAATTTATTACATAAATCTAATACTTCTTCACTAGTTCCTATAGGAATAATTACTACTTGTTGAGGTGCTATTCTAGGAGGTAATACTAATCCATAGTCATCACTATGAACCATTATTAATCCACCTATCATTCTTGTAGTAGTTCCCCAAGAAGTTTGATATACATATTCTAAATTATTTTCTTTATTTAAGAATTTTACATCATAAGCCTCTGCAAATTTTTGACCAAAATAATGACTAGTTCCTGCTTGAAGTGCTACTCCATTATACATTAATGCTTCGTTAGTTAAAGTATATTCAGCACCAGCAAATTTTTCTTTTTCAGTTTTCTTACCAGTAATTGATGGTATTGCTAATATATCATGATGGAACCATTGATAAACATCCATCATTCTATCTGTTTCTTCTATTGCTTCTTTTTCTGTACTATGAACTGTATGACCTTCTTGCCATAAAAATTCTCTACTTCTTAAAAATGGTCTTGTTTCTTTTTCCC
>CAYMEJ010000003.1:0-40792 GCA_964389735.1 uncultured Muribaculaceae bacterium | reverse complement strand
TCGAACCTACGACCCCCTGCTTGTAAGGCAGGTGCTCTAACCAACTGAGCTAATCACCCATAAATTAATTCATGAGACGACATTAAATATACCATCTTGTATATATTTTGTCAATACAATATAAAAAATTTTTTCAAATTTTTTTAATTTTTTTTACTTTGCTCCTGCATTTCTATTTTTTTATTATCTATCCAATGATTTAATTGCTCCTTCAATGGTTCAAACCCCATTTCTGTTTCAATTATTTTAACCCTATTTTTCTTTTGAATTTTATAATCAATATCTTTTATACTTAATTTCAAATGAGATGTTTTTTCATCCATTCCAACAATTTTCACATTAATAGTTTCCCCTATTTTAACAAAATCATTTACATTTCTAACAAATGCTGAAGAAATTTCTGAAATATGAATAAGACCACTATAATACTCATCCAAACTAACAAAAATACCATATTTTTCTATCCCAGTTACACAGCCTGTAACTATATTTCCAAGTTCATAAGTAGCCATCAAATCACCTTCTCAACACATTATAACATAAAAAAACACTTTACTGCAATAACAGTTTAATAGTATAATTAAAAAGGTGATATTAATGAATAATGATGTTGAAAAGAAAATAATAGAAATAATTGACAAATTAAGACCATTCTTAATAAACGATGGTGGTAATATTGAATTTGTTAAATTTGAAGATGGTATTGTATATGTAAAAATGATGGGTCATTGTAGTGATTGTCCAATGATGGACGTAACATTAAAAGATGGTATTGAATTAGCCATTACAAGTGAGATACCAGAAGTTATAGAAGTAAGAAATACTATTTAGTAATCCAATCAACATTTAAGAGCTTTGCTCTTTTTTTTATTAAATAATATATTTCTTTTAAGAAATTTTGATATTTACTTAATTCTATTTCAATATTTTTCAATTTTTTTTCCTCAATATCATTACATATATAGTAATCTAAATAAAAATTTGGAAATAATAATCTGCAAAACAATAAATTATAATCTAATTGATTAAAATCCATATTATCAAAATACTCTTCTATGCTATAACTATCATATTTATCAGTTATAAATAGTTGTTTTATATATTCTGATATATCTCTAACTCTATAATCTATAATTAGTTCAAGTGGATTATATAAATCAATTAGATTCATATTTTTCTTAAACAAACGATGGTTTATAGAAATAATAGCATCATTTAAATTATATAATTCTTGTATATTTAAAAAGTAACTAATAGCATTCTCACTTAAACCAATTAAATAATTATAAATAATAGTATTTTTTATATCTTCTCCCTTTTCATGAAAAATTTTATATTCAAAATAATCTATTTTATTGATCCACAATGTTTTCCAATCAATTTTACTTATTCTTTTAAAATAACCATAATTAAACTGCTTAAAATTACTATTTATATCAAAAATAGAAATATCATCGGAAACAATATGACTTAATTCTAATAATACATATAATTTTTGATTATGATCAATTATAATTTTATTATCCTTATTTAATATTATTTTATGATAAAATTTACAATTTTCTAATAACATATTATTTAAATAATATAAATCATTGATCTCATCAATATTTCTATCATAATTATAAAGCATATACTTTTTATTATCACTTTCAAAAAAATATAATCCATCAATAAATCTAATATTGTAAATATCCAAATTATAATGATAAAGAATCAAATTTTTCATATTATCACCTATTTAATAGTATGATAAATTAAATATACATATGAAAAAAGCAGAGTTCTAAACTCTGCTTTATTTTTTATTTTACTGGTCCTGTTACTTCAGGTGCAGTTTCTTCTACAGCTGGTGCATTAGTACCAACTATTTGTCCTAAATCAAAAGTAGTAATTGCTTCTCTTAATGCTGTTAATTTCATTAATTGATTATTTGCTTCTTCTGTTTCTGCATTTGTTTGATCAGTAACTTTATTATCTTCTTCTATTTCAGTTTCTTTTTGTGAAACTATTTCTTTGTTTTGTTCAATTTCTTTTGCAAATTCTTCTTTTTGTTGTAATAGCATAGCCTGTTGATCACGCATTGTTTTTTCTAAAGCCTTGCGTTCTTCTTTTACTGCTTCTTCTGCTTCAAGTTTTTTCTTTAAAGCTTCTTCTTTTGCCATTCTAATTTCTTCTGCTTCTTTTGTTTTTTGATCAGCTTTGTTTCTAATTTCTTCTGCTTCCTTTGCTTTATTAATAACTTCTTGTTTAGTTTGTTCTAATTGCTTATATAATTCATTAACACTAGCTAATTCAGCTGCTTCAGTTTGTTCTTCTACTACTGGTTGTTCAACAACAGGTTCTTCTTTCATATTATCATTCATATTTTCTTCCACCTTTTCCTCAGCATTAGCAATTTCAGCATCTAAATTAACTGAATCACTTTCTTCTACCATTTGATCACTAGGAACAACTTCTTGAACTGGAGCCATTTCTACTGGTTTAACAATAGAATTGATTGGATCATTTTTAACTTTCTTTTGTTTCTTTGGTTTATCTTCAGTTTCAACAACTTCAGGAACATTTTGACTAAACACTCCATTCAATTTATCTATTAATTCTGTATCTCCAACTTTATTCATCATTTCTTGTACCATAAAAGATTTTAATTTAATTGCCCTAGGAGAATAATCTTTTACTAAACTAAATTTTTGTGAAGCTAACTCTAAACTATCTTCTCCAAATAATTTTCCTAACTTAATTGATTTTTTATATAATTTATCAATTAATAAACCATAATGTTTATCTTCTTCTTGCAAATCGTTATAATGATCAACAATATTTAAGGCACTATCAACTATATCTTCTTTCTTGTCTTCAATTTTTTGTTCTTTTCTTTCTTTTAAATATGAAAAGAATTTACTGATTTTATTTCTAAAATTAAAATTTGAAGATTCTTGTAATTTTATTTTAGAGGGATTTCCTTCTAATTCAACTGTATCAAGATCATCAATTATACTGAATCCATACTCTTCCATCATGCATTCTCCTTTCTATTGTTCATCATTTTTTGATAATTCGCGTAAAACATCTTTTATTCTAGACCATTCTTCATCACTATCAACATTTCCTAATTTTGGTCCATTTTCAGTTCTAGTAATTGATGCAACATAAATTGTTACATTTCCACTTTCATCTGTTTCATTTTTTGTATAAATAACGTATTCTTTTTTTGTATCATCAAATTGAAAAGTTAATAAAACTTCTACTTCATCAATAGAACCATCTTCTAATACAATTGACATTACTCTTTTATCCATATTTTATATCCTCCTCTATCTTATATATCTATTTTATCATATTTTTAATATATTTCAACTAAATATTATAATTTTTTAACAAAAAAAAGTAATTAAATACTAATTACTTCTTTATTTTTTTTAATAAGTAATAACCACAATTATAAGCACAATAATTTTTTATATAATCATCCAATTTACTTATCTTATTAATATCATTGCTCTCTTTACTATTATCTTCATAAAAACCTTTTAATCTAAGTTTATCATATGCATAATCAACAAAAATATAATCATATGGTTCAAAATAATCAGTATATTTTTCTCTTACATCTTCCTCATTAAAAGAATTCTTATATTCCTTAACTAATTCATATTCATTGTTATCTAAAATTATTCTCTTCATCACTATCACCTAATCCATTATACCACAGTATTAATTTATTGGACAATTGGTAAAGAATATAAATTAGAATTTTTATCAATTCCTGTACTATAGTAATTAGGAATTTTCCCTTGAATTATTTTAATTGCAACAGGCATATTATTAGTCATCACTATTTTTTTACTAAAAAAAGGCAAAATAACTCTTGCTGTCATTTCTAATTCTAAACCAACTTTTACCATTGCATTATTAATACCATATTGTTCTATTTTAGTAGTAATATTACTATTAACATCCCCAATATACTTTAATTTTATTGGTATTTTAGGTCCTAAATTAGATAATATTGTATTTCCTGTAACTATACCTATTGGAATTTTTTCAATTACTCCAGATTTTAACTCCTCTATTTTTTCTTTAGTAAGATCCATATCATATATACCAATTGAATCAATATTACCATTTTCTAATAATTTTAAATTTTCCTGCACTACAGTAGTTGCAACATTTAATATATGATTTACTACTGTAGGATTAAAATCAATAGTTTGAATTTCCCCCTGATCATTTTTTATTAAAACAAATATTTCATCTACATCTATTTTATCATCAACTATTTGTGAAACTGCATTATTAATAATAATAGTAGAAAATTTATTTGCCTCAATTTCTGCAGTGTTTATTAAAATAGGAGTAATCTTATTTCCAATATATACAAGTGCAAAAAAAACAAATAAGAATGAAAATATAACTGTATATATTAATTTTTTAGATTTAGTCAATTTAATTTTTCGTTTTAATTTAATTCTTTTTCTAATATTATCACCCATTAAATATTATGCAAAAATAAAAAAAGTAGTAAAACTACTCTTTGTTACTTTAATAAAGTTATTATCGTAATAATTATTAATATTATTAATGCTATTATTGTTAAAACAAGTTTTAACATAATATATTTTGTTTTTTCTTCAACAAAAGAAGTATCTTCTATATCAAAATCTTCAGTAGATAAATCCATTGATTTAGTATAGAAAGAATGATCTATTTCATCTTCTTCTTTAGGTTCCTCATTTTCATCATTATATTTATCTAATATTTCCTTACTTAAAGATTCAGTTATTATTGTTTCTTCAATTCCAGAAGGAAGCAAATCACTCATCAAATCTTGATCAAGATCCTCCCTTAATGTTCTAGAAGTAATTGTATTTATTAAATCTTCTAATTCATCTGGATCTTCTTTATTTCTTTCCTTTTTTGATTGCTTATATTTTTCTAATTGTTCTTCACTTAAATCAGATAAAATATCATATTCAGAAACTTTTAATTTTCTTTTATTTTCTAAGTCATCTATTTCTTTTCTATTTTGTTTTGCTTCTTGTAATACAGAGTTTAAATCATAATTTTTTTTCTCTTCTTCTATTACTATTGGCCTAGTTGGTCTTTTATTTTCTAGTGGTGCAATAACATCATGAAATTCTTTAGTTTTATGATAAGATTCTCTTGTGTTAATTTTTCTATTACTATTATCAAGTTCTACTACCATTCTATCATTTACATCAGTAAATTCTGTATAAGTAGCATTATTATACAACTCATCATAAACATTCCTGTTTTTACTAGTTCTGCTACTAGTAATTCTATCATCTTTTACTTCGTCTAATTCTTGATAACGTTCCATACGGCTTGCCATTACTTCACCCTCTTACCATATAAATATAATATCATAAAAAGTCCTTTCTTGTAAATATATGTAAACACTAATTGCTAATAATTGTTATTTGATTTTTTTTTGCGTATAATATTAATATAGATTGGAGTAATAATATGAAAGCAAAAGTTAATAAAGATATATGTATAGGATGTGGAGCATGCCAAGTCATTGCTGATAAAGTATTTGAACTTGGAGATGATGGTTATGCTACTACTAAAGTTGAAAACGTTGATGAAGAAAGTAAAGAAGATGTAATAGATGCATCAGAAGGATGTCCAGTAGGAGCAATCGAAATAATAGAAGAATAAAAGGAGGATTTCAAATGACTCTAAATCATAAAAGTATTGATAATATAGATCAAGTAATTTTTAATTCTAATACTTTACCAAAATCAAAGAGTAAAGAAGGAATTGGAATCGGTAAAGCAATTGTAGCACTTACTATTGCTACATTGATGTTAACTGGTTGTGGAAAAACTCCAGCTGCTGAAGCAAGTAAAATTGTTTGTTCTCCAGAATGGACAATAAGTAATGAATTGCTAAGCACATCACTTGAAGAAGAACTTAATATTGTCATGGAAGATGAAGAAGCGGCATTATTAAATAATGTAACAGATATAAGAAATATAATAATTGCCATCAAAGAAGCTAAGAACGATGAAGAAAAAACTCTTCTTCAACAACAATTAGTAGCAAATGCACCAAAATTAGAACAAACAGCAGATTTACTAATGAAACATGAAGTAAATTATTCAACAAGTAATGAAAATTATGCATTTGAAAATATTCAATTTGATGCAGGCTCTGAATTAGTAATAACTATAAAAAACGATAATGAATCAAAAAATATTAGCCAAGCTAATATTCCAAAATCATTAATGGATTTACATACAAAAACAAATTCATTGAAACAATGTAAAAGAAACGGTAGTTATGATAGCACAACTAAATATGATGAATTTACAACAATAGCAGAAAATTTATTAAAACAAATGGCAAGTGTAACAACTAATAATTATGAGTTAGACGGAAATAAAATTAAAGAGATGCCAGCAACAATAGAAAATATTCAAAAAACAAAATAAAAAGTAAGTATTACTTACTTTTTTTATTTTGAGATAAATCATATAATTGTCTGATTTCTTTAGTATTTAATTCTCTATATTCACCTGAATTTAAACCATTTAAATTTAAAAAACCTATCTTTTCTCTTTTTAATTTCAAAACTTCTAATTCAACAGCTTCAAACATTCTTTTTACCTGATGATTTTTTCCTTCATGTATTACAACTTCAATCATAGATATTCCCAAAGAATCCTTCTTTCTAAGTTTAACTTTAGCAGGTTGAGTTTTAATACCATCGTCTAATACTACACCTTGTTTTAACATCATCAATTTCTCAGGAGTAACTATTCCCTTTACCTTTGCAATATATGTTTTTTCTATTTCATTAGATGGATGCATTAAATTATTTGCAAATTCACCATCATTTGTTAAAATTAAAATTCCAGTAGTATCATAATCTAATCTACCAACAGGATAAATCCTAGCATTTGTATTTATTAAATCACATACAGTTTTTCTATGCTTATCATCACTAGTAGTAGTTACAACTCCACGAGGTTTATTTAATAAAAAATATACTTTTTGTTCATTGCTTATTATTGTATTATTTACTTCTATAACATTTTTTGTTGTAACCTTAGTTCCTAATTCAGTAACTACTTTTCCGTCAACTTTTACTTTTCCACTAACAATTAATTCTTCTGCTTTTCTTCTAGAAGTTATTCCTGAAGATGCTATTACTTTTTGTAAACGTTCCATACTTATCACCTGCGCTAATTATACAGGAATTTTAATAAAAAGTCCATCTTTATTTAAATAATGATTTTATATAAGAAAATATATTAGTTTTCTTTTTTATAGTTTTTGCATAAATATTTTGTGAATGTATTTCTTTATTATTTAATTTTACTATAACTATCCCTACTCTATCATTATTTAAAATGTTTTTTGTTTTTTCTATTTTTAGTAAAACCTTTATATTATCTTTTTCAGAATCAGTTAAAGGATAACTAAAATTATTTTTTATATATACTTGATTTTTTAAAAAACCATCGTCTATTTTAAATTTACTCTTATCTAAAATAATATAATTATTATAATTATCAAACCCATACTCATATAAAGTTTCATGTGTTATATATTCATTTCCATCATTTAAAGTAATAGCAGTTAAAGCTAAATTATCTTTCTTTGCAACTGTAACTAATGTCCTACCAGCGCTTGGCGTGTATCCATTTTTACCACTTATAGCATATTTATATTTTTTCAACAATAAATTTCTATTATTCCATAAATAACTTTTATTTGCAGTTGCTAATTTATATTTTTTTGTTCCAGTTATTTCCATATATATATCATTTTTAGAAACATAACTTGATAATAATGCCATATCATATGCAGTTGAATAATTTTTAGTAGTATCATCCAAACCATGAGGATTACTAAAAATCGTATCATTCATCCCAAGTTCTTTTGCTTTGCTATTCATCATCTTTACAAAATTTTCTTCAGTTTTACCTACATTAATTGCAACAACAATAGCAGCATCATTTCCACTTCTAAGCATAAGTCCATATAGTAAATCTTTTAATTTTATCTTCTCACCTAATTCTAAATATATATTTGAACCATACATTTTTAAAACCTCTTCACCAACAACTATTTCTTTATCTAAATTTCCTTTTTCAATGGCAATAATACAGGTCATTATCTTAGTTATACTAGCAATTAATTTTTTATCATTAATATTTTTTTGAAATAAAACCCTATTACTATCTGTATCCATCAATATTGCGCTTCTAGCACTTATATTTAAAGAAAATACATTAGTTGGGAAAAAAAATAAAAGCAAAATCAATATTATTTTTTTCATATTATCACCTATATAATAATATGACGAAGATTTTTTTTAATTAATAAAAAAACTATCTTAAAAGATAGTCTTAAATATTTCTAGAAATTCCTTCCTCAACATAATGAGCATTATAATATAAATTATCCGTAGCCTTGGCAGTAAAATTTTTAAAATTCTTCTTCCAATTATCAGTTCCCTCAGTACAATATTTAGGACCCATTCTATTTGCAAATCCCTCTATTCCTAATTGATTAAAATCAGCATAATTATATTTTAAATTTAATATTGTAAATATTACACCATCATCGAGTGAATCAAATTCTGTAATTGTACCACCTATCATAGTACCGGATGAATTGTTTTTTTCTCTAAAAGCTAAACTATCCAATCCTTCACCACATTCTGTATATGCAATACCTACTATAACTTCTGGATTATATCCTAAAATATTACAGTACTTTTCTACCATTTCTTCATAACATCCATTAAACTTATAACTACCACCAGTTGAGATTTCATCCTTATCAAATCCAAAAATTTCAGGATTTTTCGCAACAGAACGTACATAGCACAAAATACCTGCTTTTAAACTTTCAAAACTTCTCTCTTGCCTTGCTGCAGTAGTACCTTTTATTAAATTATGATTAACAAACTCAGGTGTCGAAAACCCATTAGTTATTTCCTTTGCTCTTTGATATAAAAGTGAAGAATCAACATTATATATTTGTGAATATTCATCAATTAATTCTGCAACAGTCAAATTATCTTCTAATGTTATCATACTTTCTTCATTATAATTTTCTCCATACCCTTCAGGTATTTCTATTTCAATAAAAACTCCTGGCTCAACCTCAACTTTTTGGTTTATAACTGTTATTATTGGAGGCTCTTCCAAAACTTCTATTTCAGGTATCTCTTCTGCATAAACATCTTTTTTATTAAGCATTAATAATGATGCAACACTTACAAAAGTTAAAGTTCCCAAAAATGCCATTTTTTTTACTAGCTTATTTTTATTTTTCTTAAACTCTTCCGAAAATTCTATTCTTTTATCTCTTGTGTCCATATTATTTATTCTCATGTTGATTCACCATCCTACCTAATAACTTTTCTATTCCTAAACATTGAAACTAAATCATCAGTTCCTTTTGCCCCTTCATCTACTGCAATTATTTTATTATTTCTTACATATATAAATACAGGTGCATTAGTACCTAACAAATCCTTACTTTGGCCCAATAATTCAATATATTGCTCATCACTTAATTTAGAAATATCTAAATACTTAACATCTAAATCATAAATATAAGCCACATGTTCCAATATTGGTTTTACATAATCACACCACTCACATACATTTCTAATCAACAATATAGTAGTTAATTTATTACTAGAATATAATTCCTTATATTTATCAAAATCTATTATTTCTATTTCTTTTTTTGTATTTTCATCAACCACTTCATTTTCATCTAACAATGGATTAACTTTAGTCTGAATATTTTGTATTTCATCATCACCTGTTGTTTTAATTAAAAGCGATTCATATTTAAATTTATATCTATTTCTTTCAATAGTTAAATTTACATTAAGTTTTCTATTAGTAACATAAGATATCTTAGTAAAATTAACTTCTGCCAATCTATTATTGCTATTAAAATCTAATGATTCTAATCTAGTAAAATACTTATCTAATTCTTTTTCTGTTATATTTTTCTTGTCATAAGTAATAATAACTTCATTACTATCAAAAGATTTACTATAAGATCTAATATTCTTTCTACCTATTACAGAATAAAGAGATGGGATACTGTCATCATTTAATTTAATTTCTGTCATTATTTCTTTTGCATTTAAAAAATCAATTGTAAAATAACATATTGTAGCAGTACCTAATAAAATAAAAATAATTATTAAAGTCAAAACCATAGTAATTATTTTTTTCTTGTTTTTTTGCGTAGAATTGCACCATTTGCAGACTTTACTGTTTTTTGAAATAGTTTTGCCACATTTGATACACTTCATTACACGCACCTCTATTCTATATAAATTATATCATAATACGACTAATTATGTCATTAAAAAAATTACACTAATGTAATTTTAATAATCATATATTCCATGAATTTTTTGTCTATCTGTTTCTGTAATATCATCCATTTTCCATTTATCATCAACTTTTGTCAAAGTTAATGCAAGTGTATATGTAACTTTATCTTTAACCTTCTTCAATTGTTCAAGTTTATAATCAACAAATTTTTCATCTTTTAAATTACCATTTTCATCAACAAATTTATCATTGTTATCAGTCAAATATTTTTCAGAATCTTTTATAGATTTATTATAATCATATACCTCTATTTCAACTTCTACAGTTGCATTATCTCCATCTATTGTTTCATCTTTTATCTTATACATTAAATTCTTATATTGATTTTTCATTAATTCCTTATAATCCTTCTTTTGTATATCTGACATTGAAGTATCTTTTTCTAAAGTTGAATCCAATTGACTAAGAACATCATCATGTAAAGTTTGATATTTATTTAAAAACTCTTCTACCTTTTTTGTTGGAGTATTCATCATATCAGTACATCCAACTAATAAAAATATTAATGCAACAACTAATAATATTTTTTTCATATTTTCCTCCTTTACTAATATCTTTCAACAAATTTTAAAAAATATACTTATTTTTTTTATTTTAAATAACTACTATTAATGATTCAAAAAAAATGATAAAATAAACATAGGTGATTAATATGAAAACAATTATTACTGGTGATAGACCATCAGGTAAATTACATTTAGGACATTATTTTGGTTCTCTACAAAATAGAGTTAAACTTCAATATGATTATGATACATTTATTTTAATAGCAGATGTACAAGCATTAACAGATAACTTTGACAATCCTGATAAGGTTAGAAAAAATGTAAGAGAATTAGCGCTTGATTATTTAGCGGCTGGAATAGATCCAAATCATTCTCATATATATATTCAATCTTACATTCCAGAAGTTGCAGAATTAACAGTATACTTTTCTAATTTAGTTACTGTTTCTAGATTATATAGAAACCCAACAACTAAAGCAGAAATTGGACAAAAAAGCAATTTATTTGGTACAAATGGAAATAACATAACATATGGCTTCTTAGGATATCCTGTAAGCCAAGCAGCAGATATTGCAGCACTTGATGGTGATTTAGTTCCTGTTGGAGATGATCAACTTCCACATATTGAACAAACAAGAGAAATAGTTAGAAAATTTAATACTATATACGGAACTACATATAAAGAACCTGAAGCATTTTTATCACAAAATCCTAGAATCAAAGGATTAGATGGAAACGCTAAAATGAGTAAAAGTTTAGGTAATGCAATTTATTTATCAGATTCAAATGAAGAAATAGCAAAAAAAGTAATGAGTGCAGTTACTGATACAAACAAAATAAAAAAAGATGACCCAGCAAACCCTAATAAATGTATGGTTTACTACTATCATAAATTAATAGAAAATCCTAAAATTAAAACTGTTTGCACAGAATGTAAAAAAGGTGAACGAGGATGCGTTCAATGTAAAAAAGAATTAATAGAAAAATTAAGTGAATTTTTA
This sequence comes from uncultured Muribaculaceae bacterium, assembly GCA_964389735.1. Classification (GTDB taxonomy): domain Bacteria; phylum Bacillota_I; class Bacilli_A; order RF39; family UBA660; genus JAQUVS01. Next base: position 28,879 of record CAYMEJ010000003.1, on the reverse strand, counting down.
AAACCTATACAAGAAAAAAGAAAATACTATGAAGAACATCCAAAAGAAGTTGAACAAATATTAAAAGATGGAACTGAAGCAGCTAGAAAAAGAGCTAAAGAAGTTATGAAAAGAACAAGAAAAAGCATGAAATTAGATTATTTTGAATAATTTAAACTTGCTTTTTTTTATTGCTCATTCTAAGTATAGAATATAATCTAAAATGGTTTTCATTAAGCATAATATTCATAGAATTTACTAGTTTAATATAATCCTTACTTATATCATTACTATTTTCATTAAAATATTCTGAATATAAATAATTTAATTTTGAATACATTTCATTTTTATAACAATTATTTATTTCCCTAACCAAAAAATTCTTTATATATATTTCCTTTCTAGTTAAAAATATATTGCTTTGATTAGTTGTTAATTTCTTATACTTAAAATCATAGAAATTGATTCTATCAGCCAAGCTTAATATATCTTCCTCTTCTTCTATTATTAATTTACTTTTATAAACAGAAACACCATCATCAAAAAATTCTATTGCAACTACTCTATTACCATCTGTAAATAAACAAGCATAAGGAATGATAGCAATTTTATTTCCTTTGAAAACCTCTGTCTTAGAATCAATAGATTCCAAAAAAGTTTTTTCTATTTTTATATTATACTTTAATATATCACTCATCTGATTAGTATTAATCTTTACTAAACACATTTTTTTTATGTGTTCAATTTGATCATTGCTATTCCACTCATAAAAATCATATAGTTTTACTCCATCTTGAAAATTAACTAATAAATCATATACATATATCAAAATTATCACCATCCTTTGTAAATATTGTAATTGTAACAATAATAAATCCAATAATACCAAATAAACATTCTATCCTTGTAAAAATAAACTTGATATAATTAATAAAAGAAAAACCCATCGTAAGTAGGTTTAAATAAGTAACTATATAAGTAAAGCCAATTACCATTAATCCAAATCCTAATAAAAAAAACATAATACGATAGGACACCTTATCACCTATAATAATATACTTTGATAATTCCATTAATAGTATTATTTTTTTTATTTTTTTTATACAAAAAAAGAGATTATTTGTTAATCTCTTGTTTTTTCTTTTCAGTATCTATCATTGAACTTCTACTAAACATAAATATTAATCCTGATAATATAACCGGAATTAATATAAATGCTACTATTGGTAAAATCTTTTTTATTCCAGATAATATTAATATTGGAATAAAAATAAATTCTAAAATTACTAAAATCATTAATGCTACTAAAAGTCTTTTATCTATTTTTTTCATTATTACCTCCACTACTCTATACTATAAATTATATAATATTACATTTAATTAATTTTTAAAATGTATTTTCATCTTTTTCCTCAGGAATTTCTATTATATCAACATTTCCAAGTTTTTCTACTTCTACTTGATTAATTATATTAAATTTACTAGCAATTTTTTCAGTTGTAATATGTACACTTTCAACATCTTTATTAACTGTTTGAATACTTTTAGCAAGTTTATCCCATCTATCTTTATATCTAGAAAATTCAATTCCCAATTTATTTAACTCTTCATGTATTATAGAAGTATATTTATCTCTTTCAATATTTTTAATTACCATTTGCACTACCGTTAAGGTAGAAATCAAAGTTGTTGGAGAACAAATCCAAACTTTTTTCTTATATGAGTATTCAATAATATCACTATGATATGCATTAAGTTCTGCAAATATTGCTTCTGCTGGTAAAAACATAATTGCTTGATCACTAGTTACACCATCAATAATATATTTACTAGCTATAGCGTCAATATGTTTTTTTACATCAACTTTAAATTTTTTTTCATACATTCCTCTTTCAGTTTTATCATTATTTTTATCAACCATCATTCTATAATTTTCTAAAGGAAATTTAGAATCTATTGCTATTGTACCTAAAGGATCAGGTGCATATAAAACTGAATCTGCTATTGTACCATTTGGTAAAGTACATTGCAATTTATATATACTATCATTGTTCTCACCAAATACACTAACTAAAATATGTTTTAAATTAACTTCTCCAAATATTCCTCTACTTTTTTTATCAGTAAGAATACTTTGAAGTGAAACAATATCACTAGATAATGTTTCTATTTTCTTTTGTGCTTCATCAATTTTACTCAATCTTTCTAACACAGAAGTAAAAGTTTTATTAGTCTTTTCAAAATTTTGATCAAGTCTTTCATTAACACGATCATTTATCACATTTAATCTAGTTTCAATTTTTTCATTTAAATTACTAAAATCATTATTAATGTCTTTTGTAAGATTTGATTTAAAATCATTGATATCTTTATTAATATTAACTTCAAATCTACCTAATCTCTCAGTCATATCACTATTATCATTCTTCTTAGTTAAAAGTAAAATTAATATAACTAAATTAATAATTCCTATTACTACTATTATATATTCCATACTTCCTCCTATTTTATATGCATTCTTTTTTCAAATAATTTAGATGCAAAAAAAGTGGCTGCCATTATTATTGCTAATTTTATTAAAACATCTATATCTGTAATACTTTCTAATAAAGTAGTACCAACATATCCCCAAAAATAAGTCATCGCAGCTTTTCCTATTACTAAAGAAAAGAAAAACTTTTTATATTTTATTTTTGATAATCCTGAAGCAATATTTACTAAAAAAGCAGGAGTAAATGGTATTGCCATTAATATTACTAAATTACTAAAACTAATATTACTTATTGACTTCATTAAACTATCTAATTTTTCACTATCTTTACTTTTAATAAATCTATATAATTTTTTGCTAAAGAAATATCTAAATAAATAAAAAGAACAAGTACATCCAACAATAGTTGAAATCCAAGAAATTAAGAATCCTACTATATTACCATAACTAACTATATTTAAAGTTATAAATACAGATAAAGGTAATACTGGTATTATTGATTCTAATAATATTAATATAATCCCTCCAATAGGTCCTATCGTTGTTAGATTAGAAACTACTGTTGTTACAAATGTATCTACTATTTCACTCATATTTTCACCTACTATATATTATAATACAATTAAACAAATAATAAAAGAAAAAGGAGTTAAAACTCCACCTTATTTTTTTCTGTATATTTATTATATCCACCTATTAAATCTACCACATTATATCCATCTTCAACTAAAGACATACATAACCTTCTACTTTTGTTACCTGTTTTACAATAAATAAAATACTTCTTATCATTATCTAAATAATCACTTGGATTCATCAAAAGTAGATTATATGGAATATTAATTGATCCTTTAATTGAAGAAATAACAAATTCATAACTATCTCTAATATCAATCAAATTATCTTGGATTGTTATATTATCAATATCATTAATATCAATTGATTCATACATATTATTTATCACCATTATATTATATGAAAAAAAGAGTAGAAACTCTACTCTTAATCATCAAAGAAATCATCAAAGAATTGATCATCAGTAACAGATATTTCACGTACTGGTATGTTTTCTTCATGAATAATTTTTTTATCATCAACTGTTTTTACTTCTTCTTTTGGTTCAACAACCTCTTCGATTGGTTTACTATCTATATTAGGATCACTATGTTCCATTGTACCTAACAATTGACTAATATCCATTTTAGGTTCATCACTAATTTTTGTTGAAATTGGTATATCAGTAATGTCATTATCTTTTGTATCATCAAAATCTTTGATAGTTGTTTTTTCAATTTTAACATTTGGTTCAATTTCTTCAATCTTTTTCTCTTCAATAACTGGAGAAACTTTACTAGTTTTCTCTTCTTTTTTACGCTTTTCTTCAGCTTCTATCTCTGCAATTTTAGCATCTATTTTCTTTACTAAATCATCAACATTAAATAAATCATTAGATGCTTTTTCAGGTTGACTATTTCTAGGTGGCATATTAGAAGTCATCATACTTGGAAATGGACTATTACCAGAACCTTGAGGTTTACTTCCATTACTTGCTTCATCCATCATTTCAAATAATTTATTTTTCTTTTGTGCTTTTACAAATTCTTTTAAATCAAATGTATGAACAGGTCTTTTTTCTCTTGCTGGATATTCAGAAGGTATTTCATACTCCTTACCCCAATCCATTTGATAATCTGGTACCATTTTTGTTTTAAAAGGTTGTTTACGAATTCTTAAAATAATTGTTTCAAATTGTTTCATACGTTGAAGATCACTTACAGTAACAAGTGGTGTTGAAGCGGTTTTATCATCCTTTTTAGATTTAACTTCACCACACATCTTACTAATCTCTTCCAATGCTTTTAATTCAGTAGTAATTAAATAAATTGTATTACCACAGTTACCACGAATAGTTTCTGATTCTTCTTTACCATAAACTTGGTCTAATTGAGCAAAGTTTTGTACAATCATAGTAAATCTAATAGCTCTAGAACGAGCTGCAGTAATCATTGTAGTAATATCTTTTAAAGGAGGCATATTAGCAAACTCATCTAATAAGAAATTAGTTCTTATTGGAAGTTTACCACCATTCTTTTGAGCAACACCAATTAAAGTTTCATAACATTGTTTTAATAGTATTGTAACAAGTGAATGATATGTTTTCTTTTCATCTTGAACAATAATAAATAATGCTGTCTTTTGTTCACCTATTGATTCCAAACTTATATCACTATAAGATAACATTTCACTTAAATTTTCACGTGATGCAAATAATTTAATTTTTTGTCTAAATACAGATAAAATACCACCTTTTGTTTCAGTTGGTGCCATTACTGTACCATTTGCATTTATGTATGCTGCACTATTAGGATCTTTAGCAGCAAAATATTCTTTTATAAATAATGATCCACCAAATTTTTCTTCACCTACAGTAGACATTAAATTAATACTATTAATATTAATCTCATCCGGATTTGCATCCTCAAATAAACCTAAAGCTAATCCAGAAAAATAATCTGCTGATGTTTTTTCCCAGAATGGATCACTATTCTTACTGCTTTCATCATACAAAATGTTAGCAGCCAAATCATCTAATAACTCTATAGCTTTATCAGTATTACCAGCTTTATATAATTCATAAGGCAAAGACATCGGATTCCAAGAATTACCTTTTTGAGGATCACGGAAATTTAACAATAATATATTATAACCTTTAGCACGTAACATATTACCAGTTTTTTCATAAATTTCACCTTTTGGATCGGTAATTATCATAGATTCTCCAGCTTTTGCTAAAATTTTAACAGTTGGTAAAATAACAGTTTGTGTTTTACCAGAACCAGTAGCACCTATTACTAAAGTATGATATTCTTTATTATCTACCCATACTTCATCTTTTTTTAATATTAACGGAACCCCACCAGCATTTGATGTTTCAGCATGAGGATCAACCTTAGCCATTCCTTCATCAAATTTAATTTCTTTATCTTTCGCCCATCTACTATATCCTTTATCCTTTTTATCAGTAGAAATTCCTACACCTTTATCAAATTCAAAGAAATAAGAACTTACACTCATAATAATAGCAGCTAAGAATATTATGTAAAACACTAAAGTTGCAACTATTTTATCACTTTCAAAAGCAGGAAAAGGATTTAAACCATAAAAATGTCCAGATGATGCTAATTCAGGAAAATTAAGAACTCCTAAAGCAACAACATATAAAAGAAATATTGCAAAAACAAAAAATATTAATAAATCTTGTGCATCTGCTCTTAATTTTAATTTCATAGTTAAAACCTTCTTTCAGCTTATATTGTTATATTGTTATATTGTTATATTGTTATATTGTTATATTGTGTTTATATTAAACTTATATTTTATTAGCTAATTTACTTTTATGTTTAAAATAACCTCTTATTGATAAACCAACACTTAATATTATACCTGATATTACAGCAATGTAAATAACTTTTTTTGTAAATTCACCATTATAGTTAAAAACATATTTATCTTTAGAAAATTTAATTTTTATAGGTTTATTGTCTGCATTGTACTTACTAATATTCCAAGTATAAGTATTATTCTTAACACTATCAGCATTATTTTCAATCATTTTATGATTAGATTTAATATTAATAGTTAATTTTTCCATATTTTCAAATATTTCATAACACTTGAATTGATTAGTAGTAGCAATTGCAATATATTTAGTATTATAAGCAAAATCTACTACATTATAACATTGCTTTATCCCTATTAAATTTGATTTAAATTCTTTATAATTATATGAATTAGAAGATTGAATTCCATATCCTTCAGACATATTCTTAAATTTTCTCATTCCTATATCATCGCAATTACCAAAATAATCATATAATGTTTGATTTGCATAATTAAGAGGAGTTAAATTACCTACTTCATCTGATCCAAAATTTATTGTATATTCTTCATTTATTTTATCATTATATATTTCCATATAATAATTTGTTGAACAACCAGTTAAAAATAATGGAAAAAGTAATATAAATAATAATTTTTTCTTCATATTTCCTCCTCTAATTACCAAATAAATGTATATATCCTGCAAATTTATAAGGTGAACTACGTTTAGAACTATAATGTTCAGTTACATAATCTAAACCAACAGTTCTAGCATAACATTTTAAAGTTGTTCCATTATATGAAACATTACCTTCAGTAATATTAAGACTCTTTACAGAACCATCAGAATTATAATTAACACTTTCAATAAACGCAACGTGACCATGATAACCTTGTTGAGTCCAAACAATAATTGAACCAGCCCTTGGAACGTTAACATTCGTAGTTGCATCAAAAGTTTTAGTTGATGCATTAAGATTATACCAATTACCAGCATCACCATTTAAATTAGCCCTATCTAAAGCAGTATACATTAATTTAGTTGCCTGTTGTTTAGTCAAACCAGAATCAACTAATGCTTTTATTGCTCTTCCATATGCATACCATGTACATTGTGGACTATTAAAACTATTTAGCGAACTCCAATATGGACTTGATGAAGAACCTAAACCATCTTTACAAGTACTTCCTCCAGTTGAATAACCAGGACTTGTACCAGGTTGAGTACCACCAGTTCCACCAACAACATCATTACACATTGTATATTGAGGAGTATCTGGAACTGTTGGTGCAACACCATCCCAAGTACCAATATCAAATTGAGTTAAATTATAAGTTTCAATCATTTCATTTAATTTTTGTTCATAACTACCATCAGTAGCATACTTACCACCAATCATAGCAGTAACAGTTCTATAGTCTGTAATACCAGCTACACCATATAAATCAGTTGCCAAAAGTCTAGAATGATCCTTAAATGAATTTTCCATAGTGTCATAAGCTCTATACCATTGACAATCTCCACCTGATGAGTTACACATTCTAACAATTGTACCAGACCAATATGCATTAGGAGAACAATTATTTCCACCTTCTCCTGGAGCAAGAATACTTCTACTCAAATCAGCATTTTTAGTACAACTTCCACCTGTCATACCAAAGTAGTTAGCATATTTCGTAGATAAACCACTAGCTCCATTTCTACTTTCAAGCACTGCTTGAGCTATAGTAACGGAAGCTAATACACCAGTTCTTGACATTTCATCAACAGCTAATTGTGAAATACTATCAATAAACCCTTGTCTAGTAGGATTAGGTGTACCTCCACCAGTACCACCGCCTGTACCAGGAGCAGTATCAGTACGACAATATGTATTAGACTCAGTACAATAATGACTAGGTCCCATATCTTTATATGTTAAATAAACATCTTTTACTATCTTTTCAATAGCTTCAGCATATTTACCTACTGGTGCACCTTTATCATCTACCTCTTCAGGTGGTAAGAAATCTGCATAATAATCTCCAACAAAACTTTCATATATATTCCACCAAAATACTTCTTCTCTTTCAATAGATAGTTCAGCCTCATAAGGAGCCTCATTAATATCATTATTTGCAAGAACTATTGCAGCCTCATACGGTTCTACCGGATTACATTTAAGTTCTTCCTCTTGTTGAACACCATCCTTATTATAATCAATCCAATCATAATCAGGAAAATATAAAAAATATTCATAATTTTTTTCTGATTTTGCAATTTTAGAATCTATTGTAAAAGCAAAAGTTTTTGAAACATCATTTCGAGAAACTAATCTTAAATTAGAACTATCTCTAAATTTTGCTTTTGAAACACTATCTGTTCCTTCTAAGAAAAGAGTATTATAAAAACTTGGCCCAAATCCACAATGTTCATTTTCAGCAGTAGCTTTTATAGCCAAACCACCTTTTACACATTCATCCGGACTATCAGGAGGCCAACACGCTCCACCCTGTCCACCTTCATAAGTAGAATAAGATTTCCATTGTCTTTTTATCTGCATTAATGATAATAATTCAATTTCCTTGGTTGCTTTTTTATAGTAAGCTCTGTCAAATTCTGCCTCACCGGCTACATCTTCTGCGCCTTGAACATTATATTCATTTTTTTGTCTATCAACAAACAAAGTTGCAGTAACTAAATTAACATCAATACAAACCTTATAACGTTCGTTAATTTTTTCTTGAACTTCTTTTAATGTTTCATAATATTGTTCCTCTGCTTCTCTATCCCATTTATCTACAAATCCATCAAACCAACCCTTAATCTTACCTATTACAGCAGATAAAGGTGCAACAAAGATAGCAAGAACAACAATAATAACTAATATAAACATAAATGCTACAGCAACAGCACCTATAAGTTCAAATTTATGTTTCTTTATAAAATCAAAAATTGAATTAGCAGCAGATGATGAAGTCCCTGATACATCAGCATCAGCACCTGCTTGACCACTAGCACTTCCACCAGAAGATGATGATGAACCCCCTCCACCACCTGTCATTTTAGACATCATTTGTGATGAAGCATCTCCTGAAGCACCTTGTTGTCCGTCATTTAATACAGATTGTTTTCCAAATTCGGATGATGGACCAAAAGATGAAGGCATAGAAGAAGAACCACCAGCAGCTCCACCTGCTCCAGCGGCTCCTCCACCTCCTGCACCCATACTTCCAGCAGCATCAAGTCCTTTATTAGCTGCATCCAGTGCTCCACTATCTCCAGCTTTATTAACCATATGTTTTAATGCAGGATTTTTGTCCATTGCTTTTGAAAGTCCTTCAGCAGCCTTGTCTTCTACTTTATCGATTGCACCACCAATAGGTGAATTTTTTGCAGCATTAAGTGCTTGTGAACCAGCAGCTCCACCAAAATACATAGCAGCACCTTTTTCAGCTCCTTGGATTAATTTTTTCGAATTTTCTTTAGTCTTATCTTTTTCAGATTGACCTGAATTAGATGCTTCATTTTTGTCTTCAGCCATTGATAATCACCACCTAAACTGCTTTGTTGTTTTTCTAGAATCCTCCACCACTACCAAATGATTCTAATTCTTCATTTGATAAAATAACATTTATTCTCATACGTCTATCTCCACATACAAATAGAGCTTCACCTTGTGAATAACGTTTAATACTTTCCTTTTCATTCTCATTTAAATCTATTAATAATGATAAATCTTCAGTTGCTTGTTTCTTTAATCCCATTATTAAATAATAAGATGCATTATCAAATATCGCTTTACCTTGTGTTATAACAGCAGGATCAGCAAAGTCACTAGGTTGTTGAGTTATTATAATTGAACCAGTATTATACTTACGAGCACGTCTTTGAACTTGTCCTAAGAAATCTGCTCCTAATGCATTATTACCTGCTAAAAGTACATGGGCTTCATCAACCATCAATAATGTATTAACTGATTTATCAAGACATAATCCCCATGCATACTTAAGTACATTGAAGAATAATGCATTACGTATATTTTCATCAGAATTCATTAACTCTTTTATATTAAATACTATAAAATCTGTATTTGAATCAATTGTTGTATGCCCATCAAAATAATATTTTAATTCTTGTGTAATTGGTCTAATTTTAAGTTCTAGTCTTTCCATTATATCACGTTCTTGTGTACGATCAGTCATTGATAATAAACGACCTTTTATAGTAGCATACACATCAGAGAACGTCGGAAAATCCGCTGCTTTATGTTTAGTAAAATCAGTATTAAAATCAATACCAAATCTTCTATAAGTATCTTGTACAACTTCACTAAATAATGTTAATACATCTTCAGTAATAGAAGGATCATAATACTTCATAAATCCTTTTAAGAATTGTAGTGTTCTGGTAAGGATTGTATAACCAAGTCCTTGAGAAATTTCTTCTTCATCAGAATCCATTACAATTTGTAGTGGATTAATCATACCATATTCTCCACCCTTACCAAGATCAATAGTTTCACCACCATAAGCCTTAGTCATATCTTCAAGTTCATTTTCAGGGTCAATTGCAACAATTTGATTACCATTACGAATATTACTTCTCATCATTAATTTAGCAGCAGTAGATTTACCACTACCTGAAGTACCAAGTATAATCATATTAGCATTATTTCTGTTATTTTCTTTCTTAATTTGATATAAGAATTGATTAAATAAAATAACCCCACCTGAGAAATCTACACCAAGCAATGTAGAAAGACCCGGATCTTTAATACTATCAAATATAAATGGATACATTGCAGCAATTGTTGGAGAAGGAATTGGAGTTCCTATTCTTTCTTCAATATCTTGTTTAGGGAATATTGGTACTATTGATTTAAGAACTTTTTCTTGTTCAAATCTTAAAGCAACTCCCTTTAATTGCATTGCGTCCAAATAATTCTTAACATTTATTTTTCTCATTTCCAAATCTTCTTTAGTATCTGCAGTAATCATAATATGCATTTGAAAATCAAATATTTTAGCTTGTGAACCTGCTAACATTGAAATAAAATATTCCAAAGATTCAGCATCTTGTCTTATACGTTCTTTCATAGTTTGATCTTTTTCTTCTTGATATCTAACTTTTAATTCAGCAATTTGCTTATTTAACATTTTAGACATTGTAGAAAAAGGTACAGGAATGTGTTTAATAACTATCTTAATACCAGACATGCTAGTAAGTGAAGATAGAAAACCTGGTGAAATATATTTAGGATATGATACAACTGTCAAAATAGTCGCATACTTATCACTAATAAAGAAATCACTTGGATTAAATTGTAGTCCTTTAGGAGCTACTTGTGTTTTTATATCTATCATGCAGACATCACCGTCCCAAACTCAGTAGTTTTACCACCATTTAAGAAATTATCAAGAATAATTCTCATATCTTCATTACTTGTTTGTCTAGCAGTTAAACCTGCTTGAGATAAACCAGTAATTAACATACGAATTTTCTTTTGAATCAATTCAAGATTTTTTTCTTTAAATAATATGAAATATTCTGTATCAACTACATTATTATTCATAAACATATTACCTTTTTGAATATCTTCATTTATTAATTTTCTAATTGCAGGATTAGGTTGTTCTTGATATAAAAGTTGTAATTGAGATAAATACACAGATATATCAACAGGTCTATCTGCAACTATTAACCAAAATTCAAAATCAAACATATTATAAAAGTTTTTTAATGCAATCATAATATTAGTTTGTGAATCTTCATCAAGTATAAATATATTACGAGGAGTAATTTTTACTCCAGCAACTTTTTCTTGATTTGGAAGTACAATCATACCATTATTAATAGCTTGTAATGGTAACCAATCTTCAGTATATTTACTATTTGTCTGTGCCATCTCTAAAACACCAACCTCTCCACACAAATTTTTGTCTTTGCGTTAAAAATTTAATCATCTCCATTGCTGCTGTTGCAATATTATGGTAATACGGCATTGGTATTACTAAGAATGTACAAATTAAGCCAGGGATTGTACACGCTGCAGCAACAGGAGCTTTGTCCAATGGAACAATTATAAATAATAGAAATGTAATACCTATTCCTATTAAGAATATAACTAAATCCATTGGTTTAAATACACCTGCAATTAATTGCCCTCTTTTGGTATTAGCAGGTATTAAATAATTATTCACTATATATCACACATTCCTTTCTATCTATCATGTTTATGAGGATCGAATTTCTTGTTAAACCCTTTAACTCCAATATCTTCTGCAACAGGTGTTTCAGTAGAAACATTATGTTTAACAGCATATTTGACAGTTTTTTCGTAGTAAGATTTTGCTTTTTGAGCATTTGTATTTTCTGTATTAACAAGAGTATTCCATTGATCACCAGACATACTATTAACAGTATTGATTTTTTGAGAATCAGACATTGTTGACCAAGTAGTACTATCAATTCCAGCAGAATTTCTAACACTTTCACCACTATGTTTAATAACTGACATAGCTTCAGTAGTAGTTAAAGTTTGACCGTTTGAAACTTTTTCTCTAAATTGAGTAACATTGGCAGCTGCATCTTGTGCACGATACATACTGTTTTTTGTCTCCCCAACTGTATCAGAATTAACTCCATGAAATAATGCGCCAGCTTTTGATACTCGTTCCATCATTGTTGGAGCTTTTGCTTTATCATCATTGGTTCTAATTTGAGCTGCAATATCTTTACCTCTAGACCAACCACTTCCAACTGGTTTACCTTCAGCTGCTGCAGCACTTCCTGCTTCCATTTGTTCACCAGCTGCTCTAAAAGCTCCAGCCACTCCAGCTCCACCAGTTAATGCAGCTAAACCTGCAAGTGAACCACTAAGACCAACTCCAAGTCCTTTACCTTTTATTCCAAGTGCATTCATAATAAATGCTGGAGCTTGTTTAGCAAAGAACAATAAACCAATTATTACAAATATTGAAGCAAATGCGCCAGCTGGTGTTGTTATATCTAAACCAACAAGTCCACCCTCCGCTATTATTTCTATTACAAATAATACAAAATAAATTATTGCTAATTTAATAAATAAATCCAACCAAGTTCCCATAAAGGATTTTAACCAATTATTAAATGTTCCATTATCTTTAGATGATTTAGGATCAATATAACTCAATATTGGTATAGGTGCAATAACCCTTAATATTGCTAATTTAAATACACGACTACCAATATCTATTGCAAATCCAACTAATAATAAATCAATTACTATTCCAACCACTAATGGTACAATAGGTAAATAATCATATTTATATAAATCTTCATTTTTTCCACATGGTTCTTGTTCCAAATCTTGTTTTGATATTTCTGATACTGTCATACCATGAATTCTAGTATCATCACTACCACCATCAGTACAAGTTTCATCAAGTTTAAAGAATGCCCTATATGTAACTATCGCCATTTCTTCACCAACAGTTTTAGCCGTTGCTGCAGCAGTAGCACCACCAGTTTCCATATCTTTTCCTAAAATAACTTTAGGAATAACAGGTAATATATATCCTTGAACTCTTGTCATTATCTTAAAAAAAGGTGTAAGCATCATTAACATAATAATCATTAACATTGCTCTCATTACAACTTTTCCCATACCTTTTTCTTTATCTGCAATGCTATCAGGATTTACCAAATATCCAATTAAAGAAATAGATAATTTAAATAACATAAATATACCAAGAATAACATATATTCTTTGCATAATTGTTTCATATACTGTAGCTTCTAATAACTCAGTTCCAGATATATTAAATATTGCTTCTAATATCCATCCCATCAAAGTATATATTGCACTATCTAAGAATACCAAGAAATTACGGATTATATTAAAAGCCATACCTCTTGCATCAGCAAGAAAAATCAAATTTTGCATTTAATATCACCCCAATCCACATAATGGATCTTCCATAATTGGAGTTCCACCAACACTAGCATTTTTCATTACATATATTATAATAAATGGTAAGAAAAATATTGCAACTGCCACAATACATCTCTTTACAACGTTAGAAGTAGCCTTTGCCAATGCATCTTTATCATTATTAATAACTGCTTTTGCAAAATCTATTGTACACATTATAATTAATATAATAGGTACCGCAATTTTTACCCATAAAAACACTTCATCATTTAAAAAATTAACAAAATCAGCACCTAATAAGCCTTCACAACTTTGTACATTTGTATCAGGTGTATAGCTTTTTGCATAGGCAACATCAGTTGACACTGCAAACACAGTAAATGCTAAAAAAAGTATTATCAAAATCTTTTCTATTTTCTTCATGCAAACACTCCTTCATAGTAAACTATTCTACATACAATTATAACATAAAAAAAATAATAACAAAACATATATTTGTTATTATTTTATAAATAATATTAATCTATTGCTGACCAGCAATCTTTCCAACTTGTTGTTCCTTCTACATTAGAATTATCTGTTGCACCAGATTCAGAGAACATACCCATTAATAAAGAAACAATAGTTGTAACAAAGAATACAGCTACAGCTGCTATAGCACGCTTAATAAGCTTACTAGTAGCTCCCTTTATCTCTTTATCATCTTGAGAAATAACAGCTTTACCTAAATCTATTGACCCCATAACGATTAATAAAATTGGGATACCAATTTGTATAATAGGATAAATACCTTTTTTAATAAAACTGAATATTGGTACTAAATCTTCAGGACAACCTTCTAATAATTGAATTAATTCCATTTTAATTCCCTCCTTATATTTATAGAATACTTTATTATATCAAATAATGTCAATACAATATAAATTATTTTACATTAATTTACATCATATTACTTGACTGTACTAACCCTAATCGAATCAGCATATCACTAAGTACTTGACTATTATTACCTCTTTCATCCATAGGTGGTAATGTGTAAAAGAATTTTGCTTTCGCTTCATACTCAAGTTCTGCAACATCACTACTATTTAATAAGCATTGAGATAATACAATCTTTCTACCACGTAACTTTTCAAATGCTTTTCTATCCCTTCTCATTAATCTGTTAAGTTTAATAGAAGATGGTTCAAGCAAATATATAACATCAGTACATACTTCTGCATTTCCAGTTTCATTTAAATCAACTAAAATAACTGAAGCATCTCTATGTTTTAGTAATTCAGTTGGCAAATTATCATTTGTAACTGAAAACATATTTTTATCATTAAAAAACATAAAATCATGTTTATCTATTTCTACTGCTACTGTAGGAACAGAAAAATTAGTTTCAAGTTCTTTCTTTAACATATATGCAAGAGTTGATGCTCCAGCATGTTCAGTTAAATTCTTTATTCCTAATATAAATGCACCATTATTAACAATAGTAGTATTTATAATATCCCCACCAGGAACACCATTCGCCATTGCACCATTATTAACAACCATTTGTGTTTCTACCATCTGCGTATCATCTATTTGATGTATATGTGCAACATCTCTATAAGTATTAGGATTATCTATTAAATAATTAATACCTTCAAGATTAGTAGTAAAATTATAAATACCCATAGAAATTAATCTTGATAAGTATTTTGGTGCTAAACATTCAGGATCTTCTGGTAACAAAATAATTATTTTTTCAACATCCAAAGTCATAGAAATCTTTTGTAAATTTCTAGGATCCTTATAATCCTTTAATGCTGTTAAATCTAAAATCATTCTACCAAAAAAGAAATTGGCAAACATATCTACCAATTCATCGGCTGTAAAGACACCATTTATTGATTTTATAATTTCTATATTTAAATCAGCTAACAATGTTTGTTTTTCGTTAGAAACTATTACATTCATGTTATGCCACCCCTTTAATTTTTATCTTTTATTCACTTAATTCACTATTATTACCAGATGAATATATCATTTTTGTTTCACCCTTTATAGCAAATTTAGTAGCTATTTCTCCAAAAAAAGTCTTTAGTATTGGAATATTAATATCAACAAATGTTGCTACAGAATAATATGAACCAGCATAAGTAGTACCTTCATCAACACCACCTGTTGCATCTTGTTTATTAATAGCATAACAATATATTGATGTTTTAGCACCACCTTGATGTGTCATAGATTTCCACTCTTTACCTTCACCTTGACTAGCATCTCTTGATAGTGAAGAACAACTATTCATATAACTAGCAGAATAACTAACTTTATCCATATATTCTTCTATTTCTTTTCTTGCTTGATCAGTTAATCCTTCATTCTTTTCAATTATACTAATAATCTGGTTCTTAACTCTAAAAGCCTTAGTGTAGTTAACAGTAAACGCTAAATAGCTATTAACTATAATCAAGAATATTATTATTATTTGAATTGTTAAAGTCCCACCAATAGCGTCTCTCATTATCTACACCACTTTTCTATAATCTAATTATATTATTCAACAATACCTTTATTTTCATCTACTGTAGAAATATCATCCCATTGTCCATTTATTGTTTCTTGTATTTTAGGCCACATTACCCAGAAAAATGCAATTACAGCTCCAATTGCTATAATTGTAACAACTGTCATATTTAATTCACCAGTCGCTTCTTTCATAAATATCAGTCTCCTCTCTCTATTATTTATATTATAACAAATTTATAAATCTAATTCAATAAATTATTCTAACTTCCTGTAAATAGCATTAACATAGATGCTAGAATTAATAACATGACTCCACCACCTGTTGCAACAAGCATAATCATTGTTTGACTTTCCATAAAATGAAGTCTTTCCTTATATTTTTGATCTCTTGCTTTAGCTTGTAAAGCAGATACAGTTCTAGAAAACATTAATAATCTTTCTTGTTTTCTTTCTTGAGAACCAAGTCCAAGTCTATATAATAATCTCATCATTCTCATTGAATCTCTAACTGGATATGCATTAGCAAATTCCATATAAGGATCAATACTAGAATCACCAGAATCTATCTTAGCAATTAAATCTCTAAGTCCTGGTTTAAAAATTTCAGGAGCATCATCAATTGATTTTGATATTGCTACTGGAACAGTATAATGTTGTACTAATATTTCTAAACTTTTTAAATAATATGGAAGCATTACATCAATATCATGTAAATGTCTCTTATAATATTTTTTAAGTTTAGTATAAGAAGATTTAAAAACTACAAATCCTATAAATATAGCTAATACTATATTTATAACCGTTAATTCAGCTAAGAATATAAATAAGAATATTACAATCGTAACAAACGCTAAATTTATCCTCTTTTGAAATAATACAGCAGGATCAGCATCTTCACCATATCTAGCTGCTACTAAGAAATCATAATCCTCTTCTTTAAGAGCTTGAAATAAATGTTCATTATCTTTGATAAACTTTCTACCATCTACAGTATTATTATATATCAATACGAACAGTATAATAACACCAAATATAATAACTTCCATCTATTCAGCACCTACATTCTCGTTATAATATTTTTCTCCTCTAAGAAGAAAATAACTATTTAAAATTAATATTGCATGTAGAACAAATACCATAAATGGATTAGATAATAATTTTATATAAGAATCCCTACCTAATAAATATTGTACTAACATAACCATTAAGTAAAGTGTAACACCATATTTAAGGAATGATTTATGGAAAGTATTTCTCTCCATTCTATCACGATAAACAGATTCTACAAGCATATCTATATCAGATTGCATATTTTCTAAAGATTCACCAGAATCTTTTGCACCTTCTTTAGTAATTTGTAAGAATAATTGATGCATATTTTTAACTATGTAGTATTCATATTTATTATCCATATATTGAATTGATTCATCAATTGAACCATTCTCATATGCCATAGATATCATTACATTTACATCACTAAGTATTGGATCTTCAAGTACACCAGATGCAACTACACCTTCAAGTGACTTTACAAAACTTTGTGTTGTAGCAAATTCCATAATAGTATTAGTTGTATATATTTGAACTTGTTCAAATATAAATTCACTATATACCTTCTTGCATCTTAAGAATGCTAAATATGGAATAGATAATTCTACTACAAAAATATATACAAGAGATATTAATAAATTATAAAAATACATATAAGAAATTACACCAGCAAATAAAGCAAATACTAAAGCTTGCGTAACATATTGTTTAGTTGTATATTCTTGTCCTAATTGTTTTGTCTTTTCGCGAACAATTTTAAATGAATAAGGAGCAAACTTATCATAAACTACTCCTGCTTGATCTGCAATAAACTTATATACGTTTTCACCACGATATCTACGATATATAATTACGAATATTGCGATTGCTAGAAGAATAATTAATTCCACTATAATCACCTACCTTTTTTATCCTAATACTTCATTTGAATCTAAATTTTGTATAAACCTTGGAGTCGTAGATACCGGAGTATTTACAACTGGAGGTGTTTCAATACCAATTGGTTGTTGTACAGGAGTTGGATTAACAACCGGTGCCTCAACTACTGGTATACTTTGCACAACAGGTGTTTCTAATACTGGAGTTTCAATAGACTCTGTTGGTGTTTCAACTACCGGTTCAGCAATTGTTTCACTATTTTCATTATCTATTTTCTCTTGCATTATATTCCATTCCTCTTGCTCAAGTTCTTCATCAGTCTTATTAGTAGCACCTTCAAACGAATCTTTAATCATAATGTTTTGACCTTCTAGATAATTCATCAAATGTCTACTAGGATTTCTCTTAATTATTTTACCTGAAATTGTTTTTTGATATAAAACTCTATATTCAGGTTCATTTTTATCATTAATAAAGAACTCAGTGACTTCATCTATTTCACGATGAAACTTTTGTAATTCTTTACTATAATATGCCTTTATATGTACTGCTAATTGAACATATCTATAAATTGTTTTTAAGAATTGTTCAACATCAATATCAGTTTCCATCAAACTGTACATTCTATGTGGAACTGCACTAGCTTTATCAGAGTGGATAGTAGATAAAATATTATGTCCAGAAGAAATTGAATTACGTACAGCCATAACAGCCTCAGCACTACGAACTTCGGCTAAAAGAATCCATTTTGGATTTTGTCTCATACAAGTAACAAGAACATCTGAATATGCCGCAATATTATTTGTTTTCATTGCTACAATATCTCTATTTGGATAAATCTTATCCAAGTGAAGTTCTAGTGTATCTTCTATAGAAATTAATTTCTCATTTTCTTTAGTATGAGAAGCCAAGTACTTAACAAACTCAGTTTTACCTGAACCAGTTTCTCCACAAACAATTATATTACAATGCCCTTCTACACATTTTATTAAAAAATCATGTATATCTTGTGTAACATATTGTTCTTGTAATAAAGTATCTTCTTTTAATCTAATTTTAGCTGGAGTTTTACGAATAACAAGAGCTATTCCATTAGTTGCAATAGAATCATGTACAAAATTCATACGTAACTCTGCACTCTCTGCATCTAAAAATGGATTAGCCATATTAAACGTCGTTCCCATTACATTAGAACATTGGAATGCTAATTTTTCAACAACAGCATTATTTATAGCTGGATTTTCTATCCTATATGACCCTTTTATCAAAGATCTAAGCCATATTTGCCCATTATTACTATAGGAAATATCTGTTATATCATCATCCTTAATATAAGCATCAAATGCGCCAAAATCCAATTGTTCAAACATATTACCATTCATGCTCTAATCCCCTTTTGTTTATTCTTTTCTTTTTATATTATTGATTTAAGATTGAATCATCAACATCAGTAGTAGTTTCATCCCATACTGTAACTGTATTTATAAATGATTTTAATCTTTCACTTGAAATAGCAATTTCACCTTTTTCTTCTTTAAGTGAATTGTTAGTTGGTACAGGAATAAGTGTTGCTTCATAAGTTCTTAAATACATTGCTTTTCTTAATAAAATATGATATTCCTCTGGAACAGCAAATATTATTTGTGCTGGTGTTCTTTGTTCATCTAAGTTAGCAAATACAGATTGACCTGTAGCATCAAGAACTGCTAAAACTTTTACATTTTCAATTAATTTACCTAATTGAATTTTATTAGCATCTTCTTTTAATTCTGCACCTTCAGTTATCTTATTAACTATCTTTAAATATATATCAATATAATTACCAGGATATACTGCATTACCATAAGTACTTGTAGTATCAACTGCAAAGTTAACTAAAGAATAACCATCTGGTATATCATATATAATTGATGCAGGTAATTCAGATTTTGACTTTACACTTCTATCATAAAATAAACTACCAGCAGGTATAATTGTATCAGAATTAACATATTTTCCTACTACTTCACTACTATTTCTATAAGGATTTCCTCTAAGCATAGCAGGAGGTACTTTTACTACATCAATTACATCAGATGTAATCTTTGTTCCTGGTGCTAAAAGTTTTTTAGCAATAGGAACCTCAGTAGGATTTATTTCTTTATTAATACGCATATTATAACCAACGTATAATACAACAATTCCAAGTAAAACACCAACTATAGTAACTGTGTTTTTATTTGTAAATAGTCTTTTGATTGCTATTGTAATATTATTACCCATTTTATTTCACCCTTTCTATCTTTTAAACCTCACCAAGAAGTCTATTTTCTTGATATTTAGTTTCAAGTATAGCATCTATTTGATTTTTTATATCAAAATCATCACCACTAAAAGTAACACTAGTAGAAGATCCAATCTTAATACTTACCTTTGGAGGAGTTTCATTTATATCATAAAATCTAACATCATAATTACGATCTTGATTTACACTTTCAGCAAATCTTCTAATAAAACTTTCAACAAATTTTTCTTTATCAATTCTTAATTCTCCACCACTAAGTCTATAAAATCCAACATCGACGGCATCTACCATTGCCGCCTCAGTTGTATCTTTTAATAAGTAGTAGTCCAGTTCATTTCCTGAAGAATAGTTTTGAATTACATTAACTACAGCTAGTGCAAAAATTCCAAGAATTACTACACCAGTTGCTAACATTCCCTTACTCATTCATTATCCCACCTTTCTACTACTAATATGCACATTCAGTATCACTAACTGAATTATTGCACTCATTATCTCTTCTTTGGTATAAAGTCATATAAGAAGTATTTCCAATGAAATCACTCTTACAACTTATTTGACCATCTTTATTTTTTGAACAAGACATATTATCATAATTCAAATAATTTTCATGATCTTTATTATAAGTCTTAATAGCTGAAATATTACCTTTTGTTAAATATATTTCATAATCTAATTCTGGATTTGCATCATCACCAGGTGCTGTATTAGAATTCTTATAAATTGTATTATTACTACTTCCTACTTCCTCTACCATAGAAGTATATTTTGTAGGATCAATATTATAATTCTTAAATAATGTCATTTTAGAAGCATTGCTCCAATTCCATCTTGGATCTCTGTCATTAGGGAAAACATCATTTAAATCAATTGGTCTAAAAATGTATTGAATACCTGTAGTACATAAATCTGTATTTGTATTACAAGCATGTTTCAATGATATTTCATCTTTTACATTACATGAAACACAATATTTATTAATAAGTCCATAGAAACATTCAAGATCTAATTTCTTGTTTGCTCCACCCCATTGATTCCAACTACCAATATTATTAATAACATATTTAATATTTTTAGTATAAGAATCAGTAGATTTACTATTAATATCAAAGTATCTTAATTGATTATTATTATCAACATATGATCTCCAACCATAATATGAATTAATTGCTGGAGAATATAAATTTGTATAATACTTATTTCCACCATTATAGTAAATATTTAATCCACTAGTTGAAGGATCAGTAGTTGAATATTTTACTTTATCATTATTAGTTGAACTAGGTACATATGCTATTGGGAAATCAACAGTAACTACTCTCTTAACAATGTATCTATTAACACTTACTGCTATTTCGCTTTGAGAAACTCCACCAACTGCATAACCTAAAATCTTATCAGAAATCTTTCCAGCATTTAATGTAACTGTTTCATTCTTTCCATTTTGAGTTTTATTATATGACATTGAATTAACTACTGAATTAACTGCTTTAACAGATAATTTATTATTATTAGGATCATTTTTAGATGAGAATGAAACTGCTTTATTAGTATATGAATCTATTACATTAGCATTAAATGTTTCATCTTTTGTATAATGATTATCTCCACCTGATGAGTAATCACTTATTATTGCTATTATATTATTTAATTCATTTCTTGAATCATTTAATCTTCTTCTATAATTTGTAAGTGCATCATCGTGAACACATGGATATTGTCTATATACTTCCATACATTTTGTTCCACCAACTTCACCATTAGCATTACATCCATCTAAATATGTGAATTGTACACCATGAGCAGTAGTACAATATGTAGAACCATCTCCACCACAATCTTCATTACTTTCAGTAGCCCAGCATCCTTCAGCACGAGGTAATCTTGTACCACCATCATTACATATACCAGCTAAGCCTTCATTTGCATAATTATAATTGTAAACTCCTAATCTTAAAACTCCAACAGTTTCTTTAGTTGCATTCATAAATGAAACCCAACCCTTACTATTAGAAGTTGAACTTAATTGATTTGTAACTGTATTACATTTATTAATACACTCTTGAGTATATTTTCCACCATCACAACTATTAACACAAGTATCAAATGCTTTACTAGGACCAGCACCAGCTTCACCATTATGGTTTGCAGGACCTCCATAGCATTCAACTGTATAAGAACATTGTGGATAATATGGAACAAGTGCAACTTGAACCGGTTCGCAAGCTCTTTCAAGTGTTATTTTTATTTGATAAGCAAAACCTGTACCAGCATTAACTGCTTTAGGTTCATCATATTCAATTGTCATTTTCTCTGTACAATATGCTTTCCAATATTTTGTATTACCTACATTTAAGAAATTAGTATAAACTAAACTTCTTTTATTTACAGTATTTTCGTTTGTTAGAGGATTATAAGTGTTAGGTTCAAATTCACAAGACATATCTAACCCTGTTGTACTATTAGTTTGTACAGTAGTAAGTGCAGCATTTGCTGTTGCAATACCCTTATTTATTTCATCAAGTATTTCTGTTTTCTTTGTACCATCTATTTCATCTTGATAACATAAAGGAACAAGTTCTTTTGCTAAATCTTCATTTTCAGTTCCCTTATAAAGATTTTTATAATTAGTACATACTGAAGCATCCTTATATGGATTAGGTATATTAGAAGGAACAGTTCCTTGATAATATCCAATTCTAGCTCCATCACAGATACCACCATTAGCTATATAGAAAACAAAGTAAAAATCTGTTCCTAAATCAAGGCTAACAGTTATTGTACCATTATTTCCTAAACCAATATTTTCACGTATTACTTTTTCAGGATTTCCAAGTTCATCTGTTTTAAACATTTCTTTTGTTTTACCATCAACTGTCATTGCAACTTTTCCAGCCATTGATAGTTTTAAACCTTTAACACTTGCATAATCAGCACGAACTTTATTAGGATGAAAACTAATATCATATTTATTAGTAGCAGCATTATAAGTATAAGTTAAATGATCATTATCTGTAATAACACTCATATCATACTTTCTCGCATCTGCTGTTGTTGGACAAGTTTGAAACAACCAGCTATTATTTTCAGGATTCCATTGTCTAACACAAGATCTACCTGTATATTGCACATTTATTTCATATAAAATTTCTTGTTCTCTTCTTTTCTTTTGACAAGTTTTATAATTATTTGTTTGTACCATACAAGCATCGAACTCTTTACCTATGCTTTCAGGATATGCAATATGTCTATTATATAAATCCTGTTTTGTAAGATTTTGAATATCCTTAACTTTTGTTTTTTTACTATCTGCTTTTGGATCAACTTTAACAACACTGTAATCCAAACAAATATAATTATTACCAAACCAATCAGCATAAACATTGTCACACCAGAAGAACGTTGCAACAAAAAGTGCTGTTAGAAATAATATTTTCCTATTTCTTTTTTGAACCTTTCTCATTTAAAGACCTCCTACCTTATTTGATTATATCATAATTTCCAGTTGTTTCAATATTATATTTTGTAATTCTTTCATTTTTTCTTAACAATCTTGCATCAACTCTAAATTGATTTTTTCCACTTACTCCAAAATATCTAGTACATGTAATGAGAGAAATTATTTCATCATTCTCATTAACATCAACGTTATATTTATATATACTGTTATTTAGTGTAGATTTTATATATTCTTTAGTTTCTTCTTTAGTTGAAAAAGAATTACCTTTTTCATCATTTCTCTTTATAAAACCAATTGCATAAATCTTATATAAATAATCCTTACTACCTTTTGAATATTGCACATAAAGATTTTTACTTGCAAAATCTTCATATACAAATGACATTAATTGTTCAAATCTAGTATGATCAGGATCAGTAACAATAGGCTTAGACGAAACATTCAAAATATTATGTCCATATATTACTTCTCTATTGTTACCTTCCTTGTAAGAATTAATTCTCCATAAATAATCTTCCCCAGAATAATAGGCATTATCTGTCTCATTAATTACTGGATAATCAATATCAGTTCCTTGGATTTTAATCCACCCTATTGTTTCTGCATCTTGTATCCTAGTATTATAAACATTATCAACTCTAGAATCTATTTTATAATATCTATCATAATTAATATAATAATTAATAAAGTATATAACTCCACATAATAATATTATAAAAATTGATATAACACTTAATACTATTATTATTTTTTTTTCCTTCATAAAACACCTATTTTATATAATATGGACTTGAAAAAATACCCATACCACTTGAAATCTTAGAATTTCCTTTAATATATACTGTTAACTTTAACCCATTAGTTTCATACAAAGCTCTATCAACAATAAATGCTAATCCATTACTTTCATTTATCATAAATAAATCAACTTCATCATCCATATAATCAAGTAACCAATATGATCCTTTTCTCAAACTATCATTTCCATTACAACCAGAAAATAAATCATAACTAGTTGGTATACTAATTTTTGCTTTAAAAGTTTTCTTTTCTAATTCAGAATACTTTTTCTCCATACTATATAATGGTAAATCCCATGATTTTGAAACTAAATACTTATCATCAATATAATCAATTATTTCATTATTAATCTTATAACCAAGATTTCCTTTTTCAGTAGGATCAAATATTCTCTTTACATTATCCTCATATTTAGCATTCAATACTTCAGAAGTTTTTGCAATTCTAAATGTTTCAGCCATTGTCATTTTTACATTACCCTCTGAATCTTTTCCTGTAATTCTCCAATATGATCCTGAATAATAAACATATTCACCAATTATTCTATCCTTTACTAAATCATTTTCATTTCCAGTCTTATAATCATTTAATTTAAATGGAGTATCAGTTCTTCCATCACCACTTAATATAAATAAATTATCTTTAAGAATAATAACAGGTCTAATTCCTACTAAAGAAGTATCATCATAAGAATGAATAGGCTTACCCTTATAACTATATTTTATCCATGAATTAATTGTATCCACTTTATTTAAAAATCTATAAGAATTTCTAGTCATTAAATATGATTTATCTCCTACCAAGCTTTTTTTATAATCAGCAATAGATAACATACCAACAGTTGAAGGTTCACTATAAGTAGTACAATCAGTAGAAGCTGTATCATAACTACTAACTGTATCAACACACCATTTATTATCCTTTACAATATACTTTTCAGCATTTGTTAATGATTTATAAAAAACACTGTTCAACCACTCTTTTATTTGTGAATCATTAAAATTTCCACCATCATATGCCATATTAACAGCATTATCAAATAATACCAACTTAATAGTACCATCTTCATTAATTCCTAATATTTGCCATACCATTCCAGAAAATAATACATAATTATTAAGATCAACTCCAGCATACAAACTAGTACCATTTGTATCTTTTTTTATCCTATCAGATAATTTTTCAACTACTGTAACCTTTCTTGTAATAGTAGTAACATTTCTTAAGCTATCATAAACCTTATATGTAACTTCATATGTACCAGTTTTATTACTCAAAACTTTATTAGTATTAATGATAACATTCTTAGTATCTATCTTACCATCCTTATCATCAACAACACTCTTTACACCTAAATCTTTATATTCATTACCTAAAGGATTTAAAATTGAAGAATCACCATTAAGTGTAATAACTGGTCCAGTATGGTCAGTTTTTGATTCATACTTTCCACATTTTAAATATGTATAATAATTAATTTCACCATCTTCA
Source organism: uncultured Muribaculaceae bacterium (assembly GCA_964389735.1). Classification (GTDB taxonomy): domain Bacteria; phylum Bacillota_I; class Bacilli_A; order RF39; family UBA660; genus JAQUVS01. Next base: position 2,663 of record CAYMEJ010000003.1, on the reverse strand, counting down.
TCTACTTTAACTTTTACCCAACTATCAACATCACACATGTTTTTTGTTTTAGGAACATATAAAGTATCTAAAATTCCTTTTTCATATGCCTCTTGTAAAGTAAAACTTCTCATTCTGCCATTTTCAGGAACATAATTTTCATTTCTTTCTAAGTATTTTTCTACACTATTTTGAAAACGTTCTTCATACGACATAAATATAACTGTTTTCTCTAAAAAGATTAACCAAATTATATACAATAATATTATTACAATACCTATAATTCCTAATTTCATAGAAAGTTTTTTCAATTGTTCTTTACTCATATTTTTTAATTTTTTCATACTAACCTCCTATTTTAATTTATAGAAATATTGGAATTGCCTAATTGTAAAATACAATTCTATTTCACTAGCATTTTGAACATTTCCACTTACATCAAAGTACAAATAATTTCCTCTATAACTTCTTGGAGCTTTGTTAATTAATTTACCTGTATACCAAGTATCAAGTACCTTATATTTTATTTTTCCATATTTAAGAGTAAAATTTAAAAATTGACTATTGGAATCATCACCCATATATGTTCTTAGATATAAAATCTTTTTATTAGCACCCGCAATCATTCTAGACTCTTCCATATAACAATCATAAACTTCACAAGTCTTATATGTATACTTAACTTCATCTAATAGTTGATATTCATATACATTCATTTCCTTAGTAACTTTAGGATTTACTGGAATTAATAAATCTTCCATTAATTTTGCTTTTCCTTTAGTCTTAAAATTACTTATATCAGTAATATCAATTCTAACCTTTTTCATCTTTGTATCATTAGTAGTAGCATCTTGATAAGATAAAATAAAGTTTTCATCTTTCTTAGGCTTATCTATTTCAAATATTAAAATATAGTTTGCACTCTTCATACCTTTAATTGATTCTTTTTTAAATAAATTAGCCATATCCTCAAAATAAGTATTAAATCTTACTTCAGGTATATAATATTTTTGACTAGTAGATAAGAAAAACTTTTCAATATCTAAAGTTCTTTCAGTAGATAAATTATTTTTTACATCTACATCTACCAAGACATAATAAGTATTTTCATTAGTAATAATATTACCAGCATAATCTTTATTAGTAATATAAGTAGCGTTTACTTTAAAGGTATAACTATTACTATTAAAATTATAACCCATTTTATATATTTTATTTTCAACAAAAACATAGTTATATATACTAAATGCACTAAATAAAACTGTTATTGTAAGTAAAATACTAATTACAAATTTATGCTCTAAGAAAAAATATTTTAAATATCTTATTTTTTGTTTAAAAGTTCTTTTAGCTTTATCATAATCAAAACCAACAGCAACTTCAACTTCTTCTCTATCTTCTTCTGCCTCTAAGAATTCTTTGTCTTCTCTAAAACCAAAACTTTTTAAATCTAATCCTAGTGTTCTAATCAACAATAATATAAATACTATATATTGAGGTAAACTACTAATAAATATTAAATCTCTAACTATCATAGCAGACGCTACATCATAATTTGTTGAACTTAATTCACCAAAATATTTTATTGTATAAAAATACATTACAAGCATGAATAAATATTCTATTGTAATAATAGAATACGTAATAATTGGTTTATCCTTATGCTTCAATAAAATAATCAATATAGCAGATAATATTAATATTACAAATAAAACAATTAATACTATTGTTGAAATATAATTACCTATTGAATCAACACTAGAATTATATATACCCAATTCAATATACTCTTTTACAAAAGCATAAATCTCTCTGTTCTTAATGAAAGTAAAAATTGCAAGCAACAATAATACAAAGTTTATCTTTTGAAAATGTTTTATTAAAAAGGCATATGGTTTTCTTAGTATCACATATACCACCCCTATTCTACACTATAAATAATTATAACTTATTTTAATAAAAAAAGGAAGATAAATATAATTTTTTTAAACTAAAATATAAGTAGTTTTAAATACTCTTTCATCACTACAATATTCCATAATAAACTTATTATCTTTCTTACATATTATTATTCCTATAGTTTTATCTTGATTAATATTTCTTAAATTAACATCTATATAATTCATATACTTCTTTATTTGTCCAATATACTCTGCTTTTATTTCTGTTACTTTTAATTCTATTACTACATAACAATTATAATTAATATTGTATAAAAGAATATCTATATAATTATATCTATCTCCTATTTTAATCTTATATTCTATTTTCTTCATTCTTAACTAATCTTATCTTTGCTTTATCATCTAACCTTTCATATTCATTTTGCTTTATCTTATTTCTTAATTCTCTTTTACTCCAATTATTTTCGACACACATTTTTATATAATAATTTCTTTTATTATCATCTTTAATTGACAATAATATTATATAATGGCTCCATGTCAATTGGTGCACCAGTGGTGCACCTTTTTCTATAAAAAAATAAAATTGCCTCATTCTTTTTAATGAACTTGTTGTATATCCTTTACCTAATTCTTTAGTTAACTTAATAGAATACTCCTTTATTATTCCTTCACCATAATGTTTACCTGCATTTGCTAAGAGTTTTCCTACATTATAATATGTTTCTAAATCACTTTTATTTTTACTATAATCCTTTACTCTTTTATATACTTCATTTT
>CAYMEJ010000002.1:10712-47221 GCA_964389735.1 uncultured Muribaculaceae bacterium | reverse complement strand
CTAGAATTTACTAGCGTTCTTTTTTATTGATGTCTACTAAACGGGGTTCACATCAGTTACATATTCTTTTTTATTGTTACAATTTGAATAAAATATTTGTCTTCTAATTTTCTGCTAGTTAAATATTTTAAATTATTATTGAGTACGGATTTTACTAAGTATAATCCTACTCCGTGTTTACTTCCTTTATTTGTATATCCATATTCATCTATTTTTGATATATCTACTTTTCCTTTGTATGTATTATATAACTCAAAATAAATATTTTCTTTATCATCATAGATATTAATTAATACTTCTTTTTGTTTACTTTTTTCTGCTGCTTCTAAAGCATTATCTAAGTAAACTCCTAATAAAGTATATATTATTTCTTTATCTTTTATTGATAAATTCTTATATTTTAATTTTTGAATTGATTTATTTACATTTACTTCTACTGAAATGTTTTTTGCTTCCATTTCTACTATTTTATAATTAATGAAGCTTTTTACTTCTGGCAATTGGATATATTTCAGATTATTAATCCATCTGCTTTTAGCATCATTACTCTTTTCTAAAAGATTATCAATATATTGATGTAAATCTTTATTCTTTACTGGTACCATTCCCTTAATAATTAAAAGTTGATTCTTGTTTTCATGCTGTTTAATTCTATAGTCTTCAGTTAATTTTTCTACAACACCTGAGTATGAAATAAGTTCTTGATATTTTGTTTTCATAGTACTTACTTCACTTTTTTGTTTCAATATGTATACAGATATTATACACATTATGATTATTAAAGTTATATTTACATAGAAATCAACATCTATCTTCCATTCGTTAGTTGGTACCTTAAAGAATAATGTACTAAGCGTCAATATCAATAATAATGGTATAACAATCATTGAAACATTTATTTTTCTTTCCAGGTTTCTAACAATTTTTTTCAATATTTTTTTATTAACCAATAATATTATTATTGATATTGTTCCAACTAATATGTTAATATACATTGTATTTGAAACATCCATCACTAGATTAATATCACTTTTTGTGATAAATGTGTATAGTAAAACTAACATCATTACAAGAATATCAGATAATGCCATTATGACATAGGATATTAACGAAACAATAATTAATTTATTAAATGTTGCAGGAAAATTATATTTGTATATAAACAGCATTAAAAGGTATGCTGTCATAAATCTAATAACACCATCCCCTATTTCTCTATTTATCATTGTGAATAATGAATAAATTAGGATTGATATTATTATTTTTACACATGCTGTTTTACTAAATGTTTGTTTACCAATTAAAAAGTATCCTATAATAATCAAAATAATACTACATGGTATAGCATTTATAAAATTATTTAACATTTCATTCATTCTTAATCACCAATTAGTTTACTTAATTTTTCTTTAAGTTCTTTCTTTTTATCTCTTGCTAATAGATATGTTTCTTTATCTTTAAACTTTATTAAGTTTTCTACTAACTCTACTCCCGTTACATTATCAAGATTAATTATGCAACCTCTATGAGTTTTAAAAAATCTAGGATCATCTTGTAGTGTTCTCATTAAATTTGTAATACTTGTTGTCGTTTTCATTTCATTATCTTTTGTTACTATTCTGCATTCTGCTTTATTTATTTCTTTTTCTATGAATAAGATATCATGATATAAAATTTTATATATTTCTCCATCATATTTTATTGTCAATGATTTATTTGTTGATGATATTTTATATGCTACCTTAAGACTTTCGTGTAAATCTTTTTTTAAATTATTATTTTTACTTATGAAACTTAATAATAATGTTCTTGAATTAAATGCATCAAATCTAGTTGCTTCATGCGCTGTTACTACTATTATTGGACTATTCCAATCACCATTATCTCTTATTTCTCTTGCATAATCTAATCCTGATTTACCTGGTACCTCTATATCTAAAATATATATTTTCTTTCCTATTGATTTACTTACTATTTCTTGTGAAGCATTTGAATACTTAGAAAATTCATGTATTTCGTATGCTATTTTGCTATTACCTATCATTTTTAATATACAATTGACATAAATTTCTCTTAATTCTTTATCATCTTCATATATAATAAAATTTATCATAGACTCTCACCTCACACGACTATCTACATTTTATCATAATTGAAGATTTTTACATAGGAAAAGGAAGATAAAATTTTATTTTTTTCTTCCCTTTTTTACTTTGTTTTTTATTTCCTTTAATTTTATTGGTCTTTTATCAGTTATTACACTGGTATAACATACAAACCATATTAATAATACTGCTAAAATACAATAAATAAATTTTGCTGCTTCTGCATCTTTTAATACAAATAATACTGATGTTGATGCAAATAATATATTTACTCCATATATAATTAATACTGTTGTTCTTTGAGAAAAATTCATTCCTAATAATTGATGGTGTACATGTTGCTTATCCGCTGAGAAGATAGGTTGCTTCTTTAATGCTCTTCTAATAATTGCAAATGCTGTATCTAGTATTGGTAAACCTAATATCATTAATGGCACAAATAATGAAGTTAAAGCAGTTGTTTTAAATCCTAATAATGATATTACTGCTATCATAAATCCCATAAACATACTACAATCACCTGCAAATATTTTAGCAGGATAAAAGTTATGTAATAAGAATCCTAATGTTGAACCCAACATTATGAATGATAAAATCATTTCTAGTGTTCCTATTCTTCCTTGATAAAAACATATTATACCTGTAGTTAAATAAAATATACTTGTTACTCCACCACTTAATCCATCTAGTCCATCTGTTAAATTTATTATATTAATACATGCTACAATAAATATTATTGTTATTGGATATGCCATTGCTCCAAATTCAATATATTTTCCAAATAAGGTTATATCTGTTAATACTATTTGACCATAAAATACTACAACTAATGCTGCTGCTAATTGTCCTAATACTTTTCTAGATGCTCTTAAATCATTTATATCATCTACTATTCCCGTTAATATTACAAAAAAACTTCCTATTAAAATAGAGTTCATTTTAATACTATGTCTACCAAATAACATATATCCCATTAAAAAAGCAATAAATATACCAACACCACCTAATTTTGGTACTGGTTTATTATGTATATGTCTTTCTCCTTCTGAATGTCTTGGTACATCGACTGCTCCTATATGATGTGCAACTTTTTTCATAATAGGCATGATAATAGCACTGAATAAAAACGTTGTAGCTACTATTGTTATAATTTGGTTGATGTCTTCATTAAACATGTTAACCACCTCATCTGTAATGATTATATCAAATTAATAAAAAAAAGTATACTTTGTATACTTTTAATTTTCTAATAAATAAGTATTATTTAATAACATGCCTGTTCCCTCTACTACATTTGTTAATGGACTATCTGAAATGAATACTGGTACTTTTAATTCTTTTGATAAAAGTTCAGGTAAACCTTCTATTAATGAACCTCCACCTGTTAATACTATTCCTTTTTCCACAATGTCTGAGGATAATTCTGGAGGAGTTTCTTCTAATACTTCTTTTATTTTCTTTTTAATTTTATCAATATCTTCTTTAATTGCTTCTTCTATTTCTTTTGATTTTATAGTTATTGTAACAGGAAGTCCATCTTCGATATTTTTTCCTGTTATCTCTTTTTCTAAATCTTTTTTATTTTTATTTACTGTTCCTATTTCTTTTTTTATTTCTTCTGCCGTTGTTTCACCTATTATTATTTTATATTTATTTTTTATATATTTCATTATATCTTCATCAAAAGTATTACCTGCTATTTTAATTGAAGAACTTTTAACTATTCCACCTAAAGATAATACAGCTATATCAGTTGTTCCACCACCTATATCTATAATCATATTTCCACTAGGTCTTGATATATCTAATCCTGCTCCTATTGCAGCCACTTTTGCTTCTTCTTCTAAATATACTTTCTTTGCCCCTGTTCTTTCTGCTGCTTCTTTAATGGCGTTTTTTTCAACAGGTGTAATATTAGAAGGGCAACATATTAATATAGTTGGCTTTGGATATAATTTTTTTCCTATGGCTTTCTTTATTAATTTATTTAACATTACTTCTGTTACATCAAAGTCAGCTATTACGCCTTCTTTTAATGGACTTATTGCTTGAACTTTTTCTGGTGTTCTACCTATCATATCTTTGGCTTCTGTACCAATTGCTAATACCTTTTTTGTTTCTGTATCTATTGCTACTACTGTTGGTTCATCTAATACTATTCCTTTATTTTTTACATATATAAGAATATTTTTTGTTCCTAAATCTATACCAATATCTTTCAAATTATCACGTCCATTCTATGTTAATTTTTAAATTCTTTTATATTTTTTTCATAATGAGTTTCTGGGTTTACTATTGATGCATTTATATATAATTCAAAATGTAAACAGTTTTTGTATTCTTTATTTATTTCTGATGTACCACTTTTACCTATTACTTGTCCTTGAGTTACATGATCACCTTTTTTAATAGATGTTTCACTTAAGCTTTGATAAGTACTTATAATATCATTTTCATGTCTAATTTCTATTACTTTTCCAAGCAGTTCTTCTTCTGTCACTGATATTACTTCACCATCTAGTATTGCAACTATATCAAAAGATTCATCTGATATGTAATCTACTCCTGAGTTTTGCATATAAGTGTTTTCATGTGTTACTATTGCTTTTTTTTGTGTTTCTTCATCTGCTTGGTAATCATAGAAAGTCTTACCTATTGTTACCTTTTCAGATAAATATGGTTTTTTTATTAATACTTCTGTATTTACTACTGGTATATCATTATTTAATATTGATGAAGAAACATATGTTATTTCATCTGGTTCTTCTTTCCTATTACTAATATAATAAACTGATATTACTGTTGCTATTACAAATATTGAATATACCATTGGTAAAACGAACTTCTTTAATTTTAATTTCTTTTTCATTATTTCACCTCATTAAAAGTTTGGTTCTTTAAATGAAGTTTTATACAAAAAATTAAATTATTTTTACTGATAAAAATATATCATATATAAAATTGGTTGTTAGATATATTAATGATAATGCTAAAAGAAAATAAAACAGTCTTGCTTGAGTTACTTTATTTTTTTTAAAAATATTATTTATGTTTATTGAATCCAATGACCATACTGTTAATATAGTTGTTATTATATATATAAAAAATTTAACACTCATCTATTTTACCCTCTTCATAATTTTGAATTTTATCTAATCTTCTTTGATGTCTTTCTTCATTTGAATAATCTGTATTTAGATATGCATCTATTATATCTAAAACTTTATAATTTGGCATTGATCCATTTAGTGCTATTATGTTAGCATTATTGTCTATTTTACAATGTTTTGCTTCTTCTACATTGTCTACTTTTGCACATCTTATTCCTTTTACTTTATTACATGCTATTGATATTCCTATTCCTGTTCCACAAATTGCTATTCCTAATGTAACTTCTTCATCTATTACTGCATTAGAAAGTCTTATTCCATAATCAGGATAATCTACTGATTCTGTACTATTTGTACCATAATCTATTACTTCATAATGTTTTTTGGTTAAGTATTTCTTTAATTTTTCTTTTAATTTATATCCTCTATGATCAGATGCTATTCCTATTTTCATAATTACCTCCGTATTGTCCTAATTATATCACAACTATTATATTAAAAAAAGTAGATTGAACTCTACTTTATAGCATTATCTTTTTTGTCGTTAAATATTTATCAACAAAAAAAGTTCAAACTATTTAGCTGAACTTTCGAATCCATATTTTTGATTGAATTTTTCTACTTTACCTGTTTTAGAACTTCTTGTTTGTTTTCCAGTATAGAATGGATGACATTTTGAACATACTTCTACATTCATTTCATCTTTATTTGACATTACAGTAAATTGTTCACCACATGCACATGTAACTTTGCATTCTTTATATTCTGGATGAATACCTTTTTTCATAATATCTCTCCTTCCGCCATGATTCATTATTTGAGTCATAGTAATTAATTGCTAACCTAGTATAACAAGAAATATTTTAATTTTCAAGGTTTTTTTTGATTTTTCCTATTATTTTACTTGATATTTTCTCATATCCTTTAATATTTGGATGAATATTAAAAGGATTTGGTAAATAAGATGGATTATTTTTAAAATCATCTTGAATATCAATATATATTAAATTATTAGTCTTACAAATATTTTTAAATTTATTTTTTGCATAATTTAACATTTCTTCTATTTCTTTTTGATATGAATTTAACATTACTGGTTGAGGATTATAGTATCCAACTAAATATATGTCTTTTTTTGCATATTTTCTAATTTCTTTGATTAAATTATCCATTTTTAAAAATATATTATCTAATATTAATTTATATTGGTCTAGTTTGGTTACATTTGCATCTACTGCTTCTAGAAAATCATTTGCTCCAATGGAAATAGTTACTATATCTGATTCTCTTAATAATTCTTTTATGTTATATGTTTTTTTACTTATTTTTACTTTCTTATTATTCTCTATATCATCAAGAATATCATCAATTTTATATCCGCTTTTTGTATAATCTTTAGTATATAAGTTTAACTTGTTATGTTCCTTTAAATAATCCCTTATATAATCAACATAACCATAGCCTAATTCGCCATAAGAGTTTTCTCCTGCTGCTATTGAATCTCCTAAAGGTAAATAATTTATTTTATTATTATTAAAGTTTTTATATATTAAAAATATAACTACAATTACTAATAATATGAACAGTATTTTTTTATGTTTCATAAATCCTCCAAAAAAAAATAGATTAATATCTATTTTTATTATATTTCAATTTGTTTAATTTTAGCACCTGTTTTTACTAATTTTTCTACTATTTTTTCATATCCTCTTAAAATGTGTTCAACATTATCAATAGTTGTTTTTCCTTCTGATACTAAACCTGCTAATATCATTGCTGCTCCTGCTCTTAAATCTGTTGCTGTTACATTAGTTCCTAGTAATTCAGTTTTACCATTTATTGTTGCTACTTTTCCATTGACTGATATATTGGCTCCCATTCTATTTAAATGTTCAATATGCATAAATCTATTTTCCCAAATATTTTCTTCTACAGTTGACTTTCCCATTGCTTGTGTTAGTAAAACAGTAAATGGTTGTTGTAAATCTGTTGGGAATCCCGGATATACTGCTGTTTTAATGCTTACTGGTTTTAAATAATTTGTCTTATTAATCAATATATAGTCTGTTCCAATATCTAAATTTACTCCCATTTCTAATAGCTTAGATGTTAAAGACTCTAAATGTTCTGGGATTATATTATCTATTTTTAAGTTATTTCCACATAAAGCTCCTGCTATGATATATGTTCCTGCTTCTATTCTATCAGGAATTACTTCATGGAAACATCCTCCTAGTCTTTCTATACCTTCAATTTTGATTGTACTTGTTCCTGCTCCTCTTATCTTAGCTCCCATTTGATTTAAGAAAGTTGCTATATTTACTATTTCTGGTTCTTTTGCTGCATTATCTATAATAGTTGTGCCTTTTGCATATACTGCTGCTAACATAATATTTATTGTTGCACCTACTGATGCGATATCTAAATATATATTAGCTCCTTTTAATTCATCTGATGTTACTATGTATTTATTACCTTCATTTTCAACTTTTGCTCCTAAAGCTTCAAAACCCTTTAAATGTAAATTTATTGGTCTTACACCTATTGAACATCCTCCTGGGAAATACATTTCAACTTTTTTATATTTTCCTAATAGTGCTCCCATAAAATAGTATGATGCTCTTAATTTCTTAGAAATTTTTTCTGGTATTTCTTTATTTTTTATTGTTGAAGAATCTATTATTATACTTTCACTTGCTCTAGATATAGTTGCACCTAAATACTCCAAAATTTCACTTAAGGCATCTGTATCAGTTATTTCTGGAACATTGCAAATAGTTACTTTATCATATCCTAATATTGCAGCAGGTATTAAAGCAACTGCACTATTTTTTGCACCACTTATTCTAATAGTACCAGATAGTTCAGTCTTACCTATTATTTCTAATTTTTTCATAATTCCTCCATTGTTCTATTATATTGTATTTTTAAATTATTTCTTGGTTCATGAACATTCTGATTTTTTGGTCTACTGTTTCTTTTATTGCTTTTTCTCCACTTCCTATTACTTTTCTTGGATCATATGCATTTGGATTATTTTTAACAAATTCTACTACTGCATTATGCCAAGCTATTTGTAATTCTGTATTTATATTTATTTTACTTATTCCACAACTAATTGCTTCTTTAATTTGGTAATCTGGTATACCTGTTCCACCATGTAAAACAAGAGGTACATCTAAATTATCATTTATTTCTTTCATTGTTTTAAAATCTAAATTAGGTTCACCTTTATATAAACCATGAACACTACCAAGTGCTGGTGCTAATGAATCAACATTAGTTTTTTCTACTAATTCTAAACATTCTTCTAATCTTGCATTATAATTAGTTCCTGTTACTCCATCTTCATTTCCACCTATATGCCCTATTTCTGCTTCTACTGTTACATTAAATTGATGAGCATATTCTACTACTTTTTTAGTTATTTCTATGTTTTCTGGTAAATCATGTTTTGAGGCATCTATCATTACTGAAGTAAATCCAGCATCTATTGCTTCTTTACATGTTTCAAAAGAAGAACCATGATCTAAGTGTAGACATACATCATTAGTTACTTTTAATGATTCCACTAAAGCTTTTACCATGTCTGCTACTACCTTATAACCACCCATATATTTTGCTGCACCTTCTGATACACCTAACATTATCGGTTTTTGAATTCTATTCATTTCTTCTAATATATATTTAGTCCATTCTAAATTATTAATATTTAAATGTGCTACTGCATATTTATTATGTTTTGCTTCTAAAAGCATTTTTTTACTATTTACTAGCATATTATCACCCAAATTAATTATAGTATATTTTACTTTAAAATTAAATATAAATTAGAATATGTAGTGTAAACCTAGACAAAATAATATTATACTTCCTATTAGTGTAGTAAAACTACCATATTTTGTGGCTATTTTTGTACCTAGATTAAGTCCTAGATATGTAAAAAAAGCACTTATTAATGAGAAAATTATACCTCCCTCTATTATGTTTTTATATATTGAACTAAATCCTATACCTATAGTAAAACTATCTATACTTACTATTAATCCAAATATTAGTATAGTTATCATATTAAGTTCTGTTTTAATATTTTCTTCTTTATTAATTGATAAAATCATCTGAATTGATATTGCTATAAATATAATTCCTATTAATATTGAGGAATTAATTTTGATATATTCAAATATTTTATTTCCCAATATGTATCCTAATATAGGCATAATAAAATGATATATTCCTACTACTATACTTAATATATTTATTGTTTTCCTTTCCAAATTTTGTGTTCCATATAGAAGAGCTAATGAGAATGCATCCATACTTAAACTTATTCCTATTACTATTAATATAAATATTGGCATAAAAAAACCTCCTATAAAATAATATTAAGAAGGTTTAAATTTATACTTGTTTTAGAAATATTTATCTATTAATTCTTTTATAAAAAACTTGTACTCCACTTTTTCTGTTGATTCTTCTGCTTCTAACAAACATAATGGTGGAAATAGTACACACCACCAATTATCTCCATTTCCTTGTCCTAATGTTATTACAAGAGATTCATATTCTCCGTTTGGGTATATTGTTCCTTTATATTTTTTTTCTGGGAAATAATTTTTACCATATTTTATTTCATATTTATCACTTATATTATATTCTTTTAATGTATCTTTTACGATTTTATCTATTTCATCTTTGTTTTCTATTAAAGTACCTCTTGCTGTTTCTATATTTTCTGTATCTTTTAATAATTTTAATAACTTACTTTGAACATTATTTCTAACTATTATTTTATTGTTTTGATCATTGATTGAATTACTATTTGCTATTACTCTAAACCTTATTGCTTCATCTGGTATTATTATTTCTTTTTCTTTTGTTGCTAATACCTTTATTGGAATAATTGTTATTAATAGTATTATTATTATTTTCTTCATAATAAAACACCCTTTCTATTAAATAATGGGTGTTTTTTATATTATTTATTCATTATAAATATCATTCTATCTTTTTCTGATAAATCTTTTTTTATTATTATATTATCTGTATCTAAATTAGTTTTTGCTATTTCTAAAATTTCATTTCCTTGAGTCATTCCTATTTCGAATGCTATTAGATATTTTTCATTTAAATTTTTCTTTATCTTTTCTAATATTCTTTTATAGCAATCCAAACCATCATCTCCTGCATATAGTGCTAATGATGGTTCATTGTCTTTTACAATATCTTCTATTGATTCATTAGTTTTAATATATGGAGGATTACTTATTATTACATCATATTGGTCATTTATTTGTTCTAATAAGTCGCTTTTTATGATATTAACATCTGCATTTAAATTATCTGCGTTATATTTTGCAACTTTTAAAGCTTCTTCGCTTATATCTGCTAATGTTACTACTGCATTAGGTAATTTCTTTTTTAAAGTTATTCCTATTACTCCACTTCCTGTACCTATATCTAAAATATTAATTCTTTCACTGGGAAATAACTCTTTTATAAAAGCTAAAGTATTTTCTACTAATTCTTCTGTTTCAAATCTTGGTATTAAGACATTTTCATTTATATAAAATTTATTACCATAAAAATTAACATTTCCTATTACATATTGAACAGGTTTATTGTTTTTAGCTAGTTCTATTTTATTTTTATAAATATCTATTAATTCTTGTTCTACTTCTTTATCTAAATAATTTAATAGATCTAAACTATTAACATTCAATAAATCACCTAATATCATATTTACATATGTTGAATGAATATATTTTTTTCCATATATTATTAATTCTTCTACAGTCATATTATTTTCCTTCTAATTTTCTTTTTTGATCTTCAGTAATTAATGCTTCAATTACTTCATCTATAGCTCCATTCATGATTCTATCTAGATTATTAGTTGTGTAACTAATTCTATGATCTGTAACTCTATTTTGTGGATAATTATATGTTCTTATCTTTTCTGCTCTATCTCCAGTACCTATTTTATTTCTTCTTTCACTACCAAGTGCTTCTTCTTGTTTTTGGATTTCTCTTTCATATAATCTTGCTTTTAATACTTTCATAGCTTGTTCTTTATTTTGAATTTGACTTCTTTCATTTTGACAAGTTACTACAGTGTTTGTAGGTAAATGAGTTATTCTTACTGCTGAATCCGTTGTATTTACTCCTTGTCCTCCACAACCACTACTACGATATATATCTATTCTTAAATCTGATGGGTTTATTTCTATATTAACATCTTCTGCTTCTGGCATTACTAATACTGTTGCTGTTGAAGTTTGAATTCTTCCATTTGATTCTGTTTCTGGTATTCTTTGAACTCTATGTGAACCACTTTCATATTTTAGTTTAGAGTAAACATTTTTTCCTTTTACCATAAATTCTATTCCTGCAAAGCCTCCAGCTTCACCTTCTACACTATCAAGTACTTCTATCTTAAATCCTTGTTTTTCTGCATATCTAGTATACATTCTATATAGGTCACCAGCAAATATATTTGCTTCATCTCCACCTGCTGCACCACGTATTTCAACTATTACGTTTTTTCCATCGTTAGGATCTTTTGGTATTAATAACAATTCAAGTTCGTTTTCTAGAGATGTTTTTTCATCTTCTAATCCTACTAATTCTTCTCTTGCCATTTCTCCTAATTCTGGATCTTTTGCCATTTCTTTAGCATCATTTATTTCATTTAAAACTTTATTATATTTATCAAAACAGTTTACTTGATCTTCTAAGTCACTTATTTCTTTTGATAATTCTCTTGTTTTATTAATATTACTTAACACTTCTGGTTCCATTAATTCTTTATTTAATTCTTCATATCTTTTCTTTATTGCTTCTAATCTTTCTATCATAGGAATGCTCCTTTCTTTTTTGTATTATACCATATAACTTAAAAAAAGAACTATAATTATTGTTCTAATTCTAGTTCATCTTCATCTAATACTACTAAATCTTTTAGATCATCATCTGAATCATCAAATTCTTCTTCATCTTCTACTGCGTCAAAATCTTCCTCTTCATCTGGTGTTTCTATTTCTTCTTTTAAGTCGTCTATTTCTTCGTCTTCTTCATCTTCAATAATGATTAATTTATCTGATGTATGTCTACTTCTTAAATCCCAATCTCCGTCTTCTAATAAAATAAATCTTTTATCAGTTGTTAATGAAGTATAATAATCACCTATTTTAGCATCAAATGTTGATGCAGGTAATCCTAATAATTTTATTATTTTCTTAAAAAGATTTGCTGTATTTTCTTTACCATTTTCTTTTAATAGTAAATTTGTAATATCTTTATTAGACATTAATTCTAAGTCTTCTTTTGTCATATTTTCTAATTTCATTTTTATTCCTCCTATATTTTAAATCATTATATGCATAATTCTTAAAAATAGTTTCACTGATTAATGAATTTACCAATAATCTTATAACATGTATTATATATATTTGCAATAGTTTTTTACATTTTTTCTGGCATTGGTAATCCTAAGATATTTATTAATAGCATATTTGTATTATATACTATCTCAGTTAAACCTAACCATGACAATTTTAATTCTTCATCTGTTTCTATTAAAATTCTATTTTCTGAATAAAATTTATTATATACACTAGTTAATTTATATAAATATTCTGCAATATCATTTAATGATTTAGAATCTAATGATTTATTCAATATAATTGGTAAATTAAATAATATTCTTGTGATTTCTCTATCAGTATT
Organism: uncultured Muribaculaceae bacterium; assembly: GCA_964389735.1. Classification (GTDB taxonomy): domain Bacteria; phylum Bacillota_I; class Bacilli_A; order RF39; family UBA660; genus JAQUVS01. The sequence continues at coordinate 34,278 of CAYMEJ010000002.1, read as the reverse complement.
ATTACTCAATTTTGTTATATTATAATTATTTATGTTTTGTTCTTTTGCTTTATTTAGTAATGATTTCATCCTAATAGTTGAATAAACAATATATGGTCCTGTTTTTCCTTCTAAATCAGCAAATTTTGATGTGTCAAAGATATAATCTGTTGTTCTATATGGTAAAAAATCTGCATATTTTAATGCTGCTATTGCTAATTGTTCTGCTGTTTCATCTATTTTATCTTCTTCTACTATATTTGTATTGATTCTTTTTAGTGTTTCTTCTTTTACCATCTCAATTAATCCTAATAAAGACATTACTCCACCATCTCTTGTTTTAAATGGTTTCCCATCTGGTCCATTCATTGTTCCAAATCCAAAGAAATCTAATTTAGTTGTTTTAGGTGTTATTCCTGCTTTCTTTGAAGCACGAAATACTTGTTCAAAATATAATCCTTGTCTTAAATCAGTAAAGTACCATATTTCATCAGGATTAAATCTTTTTATTCTTGAATATAATGTAGCTAATTCACGTGTTGCATACAATGTTGCACCATTTGATTTTATTACTACTAAAGGAGGCATTGGACTATCATCTGTTTCTTCTTTTATATCTATTACAAGTGCTCCTTCACTTTCATATAATAGGTTCTTACTTTTTAGTATTTCAAGCATTTCTGGTATATAAGGATAACAGTCTGTTTCTCCTTCATATAAATCAAATTTTGTATTTAGTCTTCTATATATGTCTTTTACTTGTTCAATTGAAACAGATTTAATTCTATTCCATAGTTCTACATACCCTTTTCTTCCTTCTTCAAGTTCTCTTGTCATTGTTGCTACTTCTTCCATTCTTTCAGGATCTTCCTTTGCAGCATTACTTGCAGTTGGATATAATTCATCTAAATCTTGTGATGTTATATTAAAATCTATTTCACTATAATCTCCTTGATAGTTTTCATCAAAGAATGGTAAATTTGGTTGTCTTTTTTTTATTTCTGACATAACCATACCTGATTGTCTTCCAATATCACCAAAGTGAACATCTGCTATCATTTCATTACCTAAGGTTAATGATAGTCTTTTTAATGCTTCACCTATATTTGCTGATCTTAAATGTCCTACATGTAAAGTTTTTGCTATGTTTGCTCCACCATAATCCATCATTATTCTTTTTCTAGGTCTTTTATCTATATTATTATTTACATCTATTTTCATTTCATTTAGTGTTTTTACTAAAAATTCTTCACTAAAAGTTATATTAATAAAACCAGGTCCTGCTATATTAATATTGGTGAAATCTTTTGATTTTTCTAATTCTTTTACAATATCAGTTGCAATATCCCTAGGACTTTTTCCATATTTTTTTGCCAATTGCATAGCATCATTTATTTGATATTCACCTAAATCTAATCTACCTGATGGTTGCAAATTTACTGTTTCTAATTCATATCCAGAATTTTTTATAATTGTTTTTATATTTTCTTCCAGCTTTTTAATAATACTCATTATTATCACCTCTATTTTATTATTTCATAAATAAATAAATCTTTTTCTATGTAATATTCTATTTTTATATTATTTATTGAATTAATGTTTTTTGTTTTTATCTTTATGTTTATTTCTTTATTTATACTTTTAATAAATAATATATTATTTGTTTCATTTTTTAAATCAAAATTATATTTCATATACATATCAGAATTTTCTCTAATCAATTCATTGTTATTTAAATCCAATATAACTTTCGTTTTTTCTTCTGTTGGTTCATAATATATATATTTGTTTTTTGATTCATAAAATGCACATATAACATCATGTATAATTTTATTCTCTGAAGTTGTTAATATTGTTTTTATATTGATTTTTTTCAATATTATCCCTCCATTTAAAATCTAATTAGGATTATAACATAAAGCTTATTATTTTGATACATATTTTAGTGTTTTTTTTTCATACTAAAAATGGATTGGAGTAATTATTATGAAAAAATTAAAAAAATTTTGTAAGTTTATTTCTATTTGTTTATTTGGTTTACTATTTTTAATTATTGGTTTATATGTATATGCTTCAATTACTCCTAAACTTGAAATTAAGAGTGCTAATGCATTTTTAATGTATGATAATAATAATGACTTATTTTTTCAAGGTAGTGGTTCAAATGAATGGATTTCTTTAGATCAAATATCTCAGAATCTTATTACTACTACATTAATTACTGAAGATAAAAATTTTTATAAGCATAAGGGATTTGATCCTTTAAGGATTGTTAAAGCGATGTATAAAAACATTGTTTCTAAATCAAAAAAAGAAGGTGCCTCTACAATTTCCCAACAATATGCTAGAAATTTATTTTTAGATTTTGATAAAACTTGGGCAAGAAAATTAAATGAAATGTGGTTAACTATTAGATTAGAAACTCATTACAATAAAGATGAAATATTAGAAGGATATTTAAATACCATTAATTATGGTCATGGTATGTATGGTATAGAAAATGCTTCTAATTACTATTTTAATAAATCTGCTAAAGATTTAACTTTGGGAGAAGCTGCTATGCTTACTGGTATACCTAAATCACCTTCATATTATTCGCCTTTTGTTAATTATGAACTTGCAAAAAGTAGACAGATTCACATATTAAGTAATTTAAAAAATAAAGGTATTATAAATGAAAAGGAATATACTGATGCTGTTAATCAAGAACTTATTCTTAATGGTTCTAAAGAAAATGATAATTTAGCTAATGTTATGTATTATCAAGATGCTGTTATAAGAGAATTAAAAACTATTAAAGATATTCCTTCTTCTTATTTAGAAACTGGTGGATTAAAAATATATACTAATTTAGATATTAATGCACAAAATATACTTAATGATAGTATTAAAAAAAACATGAGTGGAAGTTCTAATGATATTCAAGTTTCAAGTGTTATGCTTGATTCTAATAATGGTAAAATTATTGCTTTAGTAGGCGGTAAAGATTATACTAAATCACAATATAATCGAGCTTATCAATCTGAAAGGCAAGTTGGTTCAACTATGAAACCTTTTCTTTATTATGCTGCTTTAGAAAATGGATTTACTTCTAGTACTACTTTTACTAGTGAAGAGACTACTTTTACATTCTCAAATAATAAAACTTATTCACCTCAGAATTATGGAAATACTTATGGGAATAAGCCTATTTCTCTTGCTACTGCAATATCTTATTCTGATAATATATATGCAGTAAAAACTCATATGTTTTTAGGGGAAGAGGCATTAATTAATATGAGTAAAAGAGTTGGTATTAATGCTAAAATGGATGCTGTACCATCTTTAGCTCTTGGTACTGCTAGTATTAATATTATGAATATGGCTTCTGCATATGCTGCTTTTGCAAATGAAGGTTATAAGGTTGAGCCATATTTAATATCTAAAGTTGTAGATATAAATGGTAATGTTATTTATGAAAGAAAAGAAAAAAAAGAACTTGTTTTAAATAAAAGTTTAACTTTCATTTTAAATAATCTTCTTACTACTACTTATGATGCAAACTTTATTGATTATAATTATCCTACTGCTCTTGGTATAGCTGGGAAATTAAAACATAGATTATCATTGAAATCTGGTACTACTAATACAGATCACTGGTCAATTGGTTATAATAAGGATTTGGTTACTGCTGTTTGGATTGGATATGATGATAATAAAGATATTAAAGTATCAGATTATAAGTATTCTAGAAATATTTGGGCTGATACTATGGAACAGTATTTAAAGGATACTGAAGATAAATGGTACGATATACCAAATAATGTTGTTGGAGTACTTGTAAATCCAATTAATGGAAAACCAGCTACTGAAAATGACAAAAAAAAGAAGATTCTGTACTATATTAAGGGTACTGAACCTTCAAATGATGATCCTGTTTTTGATGAGATAGTTAAAAAGAATTAATTTTGAGCTTGGACACAAGTAATTGCAACTACTCCTACTATGTCTTCTGTTGTGCATCCTCTTGATAAGTCATTAATTGGTTTTGCTATTCCTTGGCATATTGGACCATATGCCTCTGCGTTTGCTAATCTTTGAACTAATTTATATCCTATATTTCCTGCATCTAAATCTGGAAATATTAATACATTTGCTTTACCTGCAACTTTACTGTTAGGTGCCTTTGATGCTGCAACTGTTGGTACTATTGCTGCATCTAATTGTAATTCTCCGTCTATTTCATATTCAGGATATTTTTCTTTTGCTATTTTAGTTGCTTCTACTATTTTATCTACGTCAGGATGTTTTGCACTACCTTTAGTCGAATGAGAAAGCATTGCAACTAATGGTTCTTTTTCTACTAACAGCTTAAAACTTTCTGCTGATGAATTTGCTATGGCTGCTAGTTTTTCTGGATTTGGATTTTGTTCTAATCCTGAATCTCCAAATATAAATATTCCTTCTTCTCCATATGAAGTATTAGGTACTATCATTAAAAAGAATGCTGATACCAATAATGAATTTGGTTTTTTTTTTATTATTTGTAATGATGGTCTCAAAGTATTAGCTGTTGAATGGCATGCTCCTGATACTATACCATCTGCTTTATTCATTTTTACCAACATACATGCATAATACATGTAATCTTCAAATAATAATCTTTTTGCTTCTTCTATAGTCATACCTTTTTCTTTTCTTAAATTATATAATTCTTCAATATATTCTTCTGTATATGATGATGTATTAGGATCTATTATTGTAGCTTTTGTTAGATCTAATCCGTTGCTATTTTTATCTATTTCTTCTTTTGTACCTATAAGAATTATATTTGCTATTTCTTCTTTTAAAATTATGTCTGCTGCTTCTAATACTCTTCTATCCATTGTTTCTGGTAATACTATTGTTTTTTTATTTAATTTTGCTCTTTCTATTATTTTATTTATAAAACTCATTATTATCATCCTCTCTTTTAAATTATATCATTATTATTTAAATAATTAAATATAAGATTATTGTAAGATTATAATTATTTTGGTATAATTTAGTTGAATACGAGGTGTTGTTAATTGAATTTATTTGCTATTATAGTTATTATTTTAATTACAATTATTTCTTTAAGTGTTTTTATTTATTTAACTAAGAGAGATAAATATCAATTTTTAATATTAAAAATGGATGAAGCTGAAAATAATATTGAAATTTTGTTAGAGAAGAGATTAGAATTATTTAAAAGGTCTATTCCTATTATTAAAGAGAGTCAAAAAAAATATAAAGATTCTAATATTCTTAATGATGTGTTTAAGTTACAACAAACAAAAGTTAATAATTTTGAATTAAATGATAATTTAAATACTCTTAAAAAAGAATTTACTGAACTTATTGAATTAAACAAAGATTTATCTGAATTAGATAAACTTTCTAAAATTAGATTTGAAATGACTGATGTAGAAAATGATTTATTTGCAAGTATAAAGTATTATAATAAGAATGCTAAATTATATAATGATTTAATAAACAGATTCCCATCAAATATTATTGGTAATATTTCTAAATATAAAGATAAAACTTTATATTCAGAAGTTAAAGAAGAATTATTTGAGATAATGAAAGAAAAATAGAATTCAATCAAATTGAATTCTTTTTTTTACCATTTTATTGGTTCTTGTTTATTTGCTACTAAGAATTTATTAGTTTTTGAGAATGGTCTACTACCAAAGAATCCTCTTGATGCTGATAAAGGAGATGGATGAACATTTTCTATTATTAAGTGATTTTTATTTGTTATTAAAGCCTTTTTGCTTCTTGCATAACTACCCCATAATATAAATACCATTGGTTTTTGTCTTTCTCCTAATGATTGAATTATTCTATCTGTAAATATTTCCCAACCTTTATCTTTATGTGATAATGGTATATCCTTTTTTACTGTTAATATTGAGTTTAATAGTAATACCCCTTGTTGTGCCCAATCTGTTAAATCTGTTGTTGTTCGTTTAATATTTAAATCATTATATAATTCTTTATATATATTTCTTAATGATGGTGGCATATTAGTTCCTTCTCTAACAGAAAAAGATAATCCATGAGCTTCATTTATTCCATGATATGGATCTTGTCCTAATATTACTACTTTTACTTCATTATAATCCGTATATCTAAGGGCATTAAATATGTTTTTATATTCTGGATATATAGTATATTTTGAATACTCTGTTTTAACAAATATTCCTAATTTTTTAAAGTATTCCTTTGTAAATTCTTCTTTTAATATATTGTCCCATTCTTTATTTATCATTTTACCACCAACTTAATTTTATCACATATATTTTCTTTTTCTATAATAATTATATTCTTCTATTACTACTTTTTTTAATTCAAATATTGCATACATATTAATTATTGCCATGATTCCTACTGCTATATCTACTAAATTCCATATTATTGAAGGATTAATTATACTTCCAATTATTATTAATATAATTACTATTATTTTAAAAATATTGAGTTTTGTTTTTGTAATATTTTCTTTTAAATATTTTAGACTATTTTCTCCATAATAGTATCCTGCTATTATTGTTGAATATGCAAATGATATTATTGAAAATATTAAAATTATTATGCCTAAATCACCTAAATGATATTTTAATGCATATTGAGTTATTTCTATACCATTTAATGTGTCAAAGGACATTTGTTGATAATTAGATGTTAATATTATTAACGCGGTTGAAGTACAAATTACAAATGTAGTGAAATGGATTCCTAATATTTGTATTAATCCTTGCCCTACTGCATTATTTGTATTTACTGTAGATGATGCTATAGCGCCACTTCCTATTCCTGCTTCTGTGGAAAATACTCCTCTTTGAATTCCTATTAACATTGATGAAAATATACCTGCTCCTAAAGCTTTATAATTGAAAGCTGATAAAAATATTTCTATTATTATATCTGGAATTAACATATAGTTTTTTATTATTATATATAAACTCATTAAAATATATATTATTCCCATAATTGGTACTAATGTTGCACTTACATTTGCTATTTGTTTAACTCCTTTAAATATGATAATTGCTGTTACTATTGCTATAATAACGCCTGTTATTATTTTTGGTAGTTCAATATAGGAGTAAAGTGATGTAGATATGGTATTTGCTTGTATACTAATAAATCCAAATATATATGCTAGTACTATTATTATGGCATATATCTTGGCCAATTTTTTATTTCCTAGACCTTTATCTATATAAAACGATGGTCCTCCTTTACAAATATCTTTATCTTTTTCTTTATATATTGTTCCTAAACAACTTTCCGCAAATACATTTATTGATGTAATAATTGCACTTACCCATATCCAAAATATTGTTCCTACTCCTCCTACATATATTGCTAGTGCTATTCCTGCTAAGCTTCCAACTCCTATTCTTGCAGATAGTGCCATTGTCAAACTTTTAAATGGAGAAATAATTGTTTTTTCCTTTGTTTTAAAGTTTTTAAACATTTCAATTATTCTGAATTGTAGAAATTTTAATTTAAAAGTATAGTATAATCCTCCGCCTAAGAGCATTATTATTGATATTGACCAAAGTATTGAATTAATTATTTTCATAGTATCACCAATTTAATAATACTTTTATTGGTCATATTTTTGTGTCGAAAAAAGATATCATTACTTATGATATCTTTCGTTATTCAATATTTTATATGATCTATATATTTGTTCTAATAACATTATTCTAAATAATTGGTGTGGAAATGTCATTTTAGAAAATGATAACTTATAATTTGATTTTTCTTTTATTTCATTTGCTAATCCAAATGAACCTCCAATTATAAATGTAATATTGCTATTACTCATCAAAATATTATCTATTTTATTAGATAAATCTACTGATGTAATTTCTTTTCCTTCTATTTCTAACGTTATTATATAATCTTTTTCAGAAATATATTTTAATATTTTTTCTTTTTCTTTTTTTAAAGCTACTATTGGATCATCTATTTTTTCATCGGGTATTTCTAATACTTCTACTTGGGTATATTTAGACAATCTTTTTAAATATTCTTTTGTTGCTTCTTCAAAATATTTTTCTTTTAATTTTCCTACACATAATATTTTTATCATATTATACCTCTATTAAATCTAAAGATTCGTCTTGATTTGCAACTAATATTTTTTTATCTATATTATTTTCTTTTAATAAATTATATGTAGTTGAATAAGCTAATTCTTTAGTGTTATTATGTTCACTTATGTGTGCTAGTATTATATAAACTGTTTCTGGACCTATTACTTTTAATAAGGATTTTGAAGTAATATTATTTGATAGATGGCCTTCATCGCTTATAACTCTTCTTTTTAAGAATTCTGGGTAAGGTCCTTCCATTAGCATTTTTTCATCATGATTGCTTTCGATAAAATACATAGTTTTATTTTTTATTTTATCTAGTATTCTTTTATTTAAATATCCAGTATCTGTTATGTACACGATTGATTTATTATTATTTTCTAAAATATATCCAACAGAACATGGTGTATCATGTGATGTATGTAATAATTCAATACTTATATCTCTAATTGAAAACAGGTCTTCTATTATTTCGATATTATCTATTGAAACTATACTTGCTATTTCGTTTACCATGCCTCTTGGTATATATATTTTTGTATTTATCTTACTAATAAATGTTTTTAATCCTTTTACATGATCGTTATGAGAATGAGTTATTAATATTCCATCTATTTCATTTACACTTATTTTTTCTTTTGATAACTCTTTTTCTATTCTTTGGTAGTTTATTCCTACATCAATCATTAATGTTGTATTCTTTGATTGAATGATTGTGCAGTTTCCTTTGGAACCACTTCCTATTACTTTTATTTTCATCTATATAGTTTTAGCGGATTAAATACAGTACTACCACTTCTATAAGGCATTCCTATATATGCTCCAAAGTGTAAATGAACTCCCGTTGCAAATCCTGATTTTCCCATTGTTCCTATTAATTGTCCTGCTGTAACTGTAGTTCCAACTCCTACATATCTATTAGCTAAATGTGCATACATTGTATAATATCCATTACTATGTTTAATTGTAATGAAGTTTCCATTTGTTCCTGCGTATGCTGATTGAACTACTACACCATTATTTGCAGCATAAATTGGTGAACCATATACTGGTCCTGAAATATCAATACCTTGGTGTAATCTACCCCAACGATATCCAAATGAACTTGTAATACCATATGGTGCTCTCGTTGGCCATACCCAACTTCCATTTACTGAAATTGTTACATTGATATCTGGATTTTGATAATATTGTTTAGTTCCTTTTACTATAATCTTATCTACTGCTGGTGTTAATACTGTTGTTTCTATAGGAACATATTCTTTTGCTTCACCATTTATATATTTTACTTTTTGTGTAACTAAATTAACTCCTGCTACACCTTCTTGTTTTACCTTTTCGTAACTTGAATATTGTGTATCATCATACTCATATTTTACATTTATTGTTTCAGTTTGTTTGGATACGATATGATCTTCTTCTACTACTGAAAATTTTGGTTGTAATACTCCTAAAGTTACTTCTTGTCCTGGAAATAGTAAATCTTCTGCAGAAGTAAATGAAGTGTTTGCAATTAAAAACTCTTCTGCTGATATTTTATTATTATATGATACATCTTCTATTGTATCTCCGTCTTTTACGGTATATTTTGCTTGTTCTTCAGTAGTACCAAATAATAAATACTTACTTAATTCTTCAGTAGTCATATATATTTTGACTGCTGTTGGAATGTTTTCCTTAGTAATAGTTATTTTATTTTGTACATATACATCTTCTATTAATTTTCCTTCTTTACCAGACAATATTTTATCTTGATTATCTTTCATAAACTTTTCATATTCTGTTGGATTAACAAATGCTAATATGTTTTTCTTTAAAGCATCAGTAAAAACGTTTTTATTTAATACATATATGATGGTATCTGTACCTTCAACTTTTCCTTGCTCTGTTTCTTCGTCTAATCCTTCTATTAATATTTTATAACCATTTACTGTAAAAGATTCTATACCTTTAATTTCTTTTATTTTTGAATATATTTCTTCTACTGTTGTTATATTTTCATCATAAGTTAATTCTTTTACAACATCTAAGTCATTTGGTGCATATACTTTATTTACATTATACTTACTTTTAACATTTGATTGCTTATTATCAATATATTCTTCTAATTCTTTTTTGTCTTCTATTAATCCTATTGATTTTCCTTCTAGATATACTCTATAAATTTCTTTTGGTGTTCCTATTTTCTTTTCTTTTGTTGACATATATGTTAATCCTAAACTTAATATAATTGCTAGAAAGGTAAATGCAATTATTTTTTTATTCATTTTTTTCACCTTTGCTATCTTCTTTTCTATAACTTAAGAATGTACTTGTATCTCTTTTAAATAACATTTCTATTGTTGTTGTTGGTCCATTACGATGTTTACCTATAATAAATTCACTTATACTTGTATCATTATCTGTTCTTGCTTCTTTATTATAATAATCATCCCTATATAAGAATGCTACTATATCTGCATCTTGTTCTATTGAACCTGATTCTCTTAAATCACTCATTAATGGTCTTTTATCTTCTCTACTTTCAACAGCACGAGATAATTGAGACAATGCTATTATTGGAACTTTTAATTCCATTGCCATCGTTTTTAACGCACGAGAAATATCTGATACTTCTTGTTGTCTATTATTTCCATACCCTTTACCACCAGAAATCAATTGTAAGTAGTCTATTACTACCATTCCTAATCCGTTTTCACTGCTAGCAAGTCTTCTACATTTTGATCTTATTTCTCCTATAGTGATACCTGGAGTATCATTAATAAATATTTTTGAATTACTTAATTGGCTTATTGCTTCATTTATTCTTTTCCAATCATTGTTTAATAATTTACCGGTTCTTAACTTCCATCCTTCTATTTGTCCTAGGGATGATAACATACGCATTGCTAATTGTTCTGCACCCATTTCTAAGTTAAATAATGCTACTGTTTTATTTGTATTCATTGCAACATTTGTTGCTAAATTAAGAGCCCATGCAGTTTTTCCCATTGCTGGTCTTGCTGCTACTATTATTAATTCATTTTCATGAAAACCTGAAGTTATTTTATCTAAATCATACCATCCTGTTGGTAAACCTGTAACTTCACCTTTCATTTCTGCTAATGTTTCTAAATCTGATTGAGTTTTATTTAATACTTCTTGAATAGTTCTAAATTCACTAGTTCTTTTATTTTTTACAATATTTAATATTTTCTTTTCTGCATCATCTAATACTTCGTTTATTTCACCATTATTTGCATATCCCATAGTTGCAATTTCTGTAGATGTTTCTATTAGTTTTCTTAATATTGCGGTATCTTCAACTATTTTAATATATGAATCAACGTTGGCAGCTGTTGGAACCATTTCTAATACTTCTGTTAAATATTCTACTCCACCTATTTCATTAAGTGTATTTGCTTGCTTTAATTCATTTGTTATAGTTGTTAAATCTATTGGGATTTTCTTATCAGATAAACTTTTCATTGCTTCAAATATTTGTGCATTATTATTCATGTAAAATGATTCTTTTGTTAACATTTCACATCCTTTTTCTAATGCATAATTTGATAGGAACATTGCTCCTAATACTGATTGTTCTGCTTCTATATTATTTGGTAATGTTTTAACTGCCATTGTTTCACCTTCTTTATTTTACTAATTGTATTTTTAATTCTGCACATATTTCCTTATATAATTCTATTTTTACAATATGAAATCCTAGTGTAGATATTTGATTATCAATTTTTATTTTTGTTTTTTCTATTTTATAGCCCTTTTTTAGAAGTTCTTCTTTAATTTGTTTTTGACTTATTGTACCAAATATTCTTCCATCATTTCCTGCTTTTACTTTAAATATAATAGATAATTTTTCCATTTTTGCTTTTTCTTCTGTCGCTTTTTCTCTTAATGCTTTATCTAAATCTTTTTCTTCCTTTTTTTCATTAGTGAAATCAATCATGCTTTTTTCTGTTACTTTTACTGCTATTCCTTTTTTTATTAAGAAATTTTCTGCATATCCATCTTTTACTTCTTTTATTTCACCTTTTTTACCTATATTTTTAGCATCTTTTTTAAATAATACTTTCATAATGAACCTCCTATTTATTTAATACACTAATTAATTTATTTTCTATTTCTTCTAATTTAACATCATTTATTTGGGCTGCAGCTTCATTTTCATCTCCACCACCACCAAATATTGATACTATTTTTCCTACATCTTTATCTCCAATTGATCTTGCACTTATTCCCACGTTTTTTGTGGATAAATATCCAATTACATATGAACTTTCAATGTGATTGAATTGTAATAATGTATCAGCAATTTTTGCTAATTCTTCTCTTCTATATTTTATTCTTGAAGACCCTACTGCAACTGCAATTGTTTTGTTTATTATTCTTACTTCTGTTATTACTTTTTGCCTTGCTATATAATCTTCAATATCTTGTTTTAATAAATATTGCACTTTTAAAGGATCTGCTCCTAATAATGATAATTTATAGGCCATATTATAGGTATTAGAACTGGTCTTGATAATAAAATTATTAGTATCAAGTACAATTCCTCCTAATAATATTGTTGCAGTATAACTATCTATTTTTTGGTTTTCTTTATCTATATAGTTTGCTATCATTTCACAAGTACTTGATGATTTTTCATCTACTAATATTATTCCCTTACTTATTGATTCTTTTGTTATATCATGATGATCTATTAATAATATTTTATCTGTTTTTTCTATTAAATTCTCATTTTGTAATAAATAAGGTTTATTTGTATCTACAATTATTAATAAACTATTTTTATTAAATTCTATTTCATTACTTTTTTTTATTATTATTTTCTTTTGTGTTTCTTCTAACACTTTTTTTACTGCTGGTTCATGTAATTCGTCATCTATTATAATTGTTGAATTAATTCCTTTTATCATCAATAAATCATTGATTGCAAGTGCACTTCCTATGGCATCTAAATCTAAGTCTTTATGGCCCATTATGAATATGTTTTTGCTTGAATCAATCATTTTATTTATATCTATTATTTTATCTTTCATATTCATAAATCCTCCTTGCAATTGCTATATATAATTATACTACAAATATTAATATATGTCATTTGAAAATAAAAAAAGAACCTATGGTTCTTATTTTGTAAATGGTAATAATGCTATTGCACGTGCTCTTTTTATTTGTTCAGCAATATGTCTTTGATGTCTAGCACAAGCACCTGTTACACGTCTTGGTAATATTTTACCTTTTTCATTAATATATTTTTTTAATGTTTCTACATCTTTATAATCAATGTTTTTTCCTGCACACATATAACATATTTTTTTCTTTTTTCTATGAAATTCTGCCATGTTTACATTCCTCCTTTTTAGAATGGTAAATCATCATCACTGATTTCTATATTTGAACCAAAGTCTGCAAATGGATCATTTTTTACATCTGTTGTTGTTGGTTCTTCTTGATTAAAATCATATGGACTAGTTGAATCAGTTGAATTAGATCCTGAAGTATATGATTGTCCTGAAGATTTACTATCTAAGAATTGAACATTATCTGCTACTACTTCTGTAACATATCTTTTCTTTCCATCTTCTCCATCATAACTTCTTGTTTGGATTCTTCCATCTATTGCTACTTGACTACCTTTTCCAATGTAGTTTTTTACATTTTCAGCTTGTTTTCTCCATACTACAATATTTATAAAGTCAGCTTCTCTTTCACCATTTTGATTTGCAAAGTTTCTATTTACAGCAATACTAAATGTTGCTGAAGGTATATTGTTACTAGTATATCTTAATTCTGGATCTCTAGTTAATCTACCTATTAAAAATACTTTATTCATAATATTTCCTCTTTTCTTATGCTTCTATTTTAACAACAAGATGACGAATTATATCTTCACTTATTAGAGCTAAACGATCAAATTCTTCAATTGCTTTACTATCAGCTGATTCAATATTAATTAAGAAATAGTATCCTGTTGTATGTTTTTTAATTTCATATGCTAATTCTTTTTGACCCATTTCTTTAAATTCAGTAATCTTTGCTCCATTGCTTTCTAAAGTTGTTTTCATATTTTCTGCTATTGCTTTAATGTTTGCTTCTTCTAAATCTGGTCTTACTATAAACATAATTTCGTAATTTTTCATTTTTACACCTCCTTTTGGACTTAAGGCCTATTTCTAGGCAAGGAGTACCGAAATACTCGTATGTAGTATAACAAATACTAATTAAAAAGTAAAGTTTTTTGAAAAAAAAAGAAGTTAAACTTCCTTATTTCTAAAATATACTGGAATATATGCTAATGCCATTACAATTATTCCAGTTAATTCTAATAATAATATTGGATAATTAAAGTTTTTTAAAAATGGATATAATTCTAATATTCTAACGGGTATTCTTTCTGACATAATATAGTTTGTTCCACATATTTGATTAAATATTATCATAAAACCAAATACTGCTTGTGCCCAAAAAAACGAATTTAATATATCTTTTTTTTCTATTTTAATTCTATCCATATAGTATACTATCATACTAAATATTACTAAGAAATGATGGCTTATGATGTAATGATAAAATAAATAATTATCAAAACAACTGTTATTATCTGGCCATATTATTGCTGGTAATGGTCCAATAAATATCCAAAAATATAAAATTTTATAGAGTTTTTTTGAATTTATTAGCATACATATTGAAAACAAGATTCCAGTTATAAAACAAAAATGAAATGGTAAATGTGATTTCCAATCATATACTCCATATATAATATACCCACCATATAAAATAATCATATTTGCTAACAATATTATTGCAAAAATGTTTTTTAATCTTTTTTTATTTTTTATATTTGGTAATTTATTTCTATTTTTATATATTATAATTAGTGATATTACTAAAAGGAATATTAAACACAAATGTGTTATATCAAATAAATTGAATGGAATTCCCCTGACTTCATCAATAAAAAATTCTTTCATACTACTTTACTACCCTACTTCTATTTACACATTAAATCTAAAATGGCATATATCTCCATCTTGCATAATATATTCTTTTCCTTCTAATCTTGTTCTTCCAGCTTCTTTTACTTTTAATTCTGTACCATATTGTTTTAAATCATCATAGCTCATTATTTCTGCTCTTATAAATCCTTTTTCAAAATCTGTATGTATTATTCCTGCGCATTCTGGTGCTTTCATTCCTTTTTTAAATGTCCATGCTCTACATTCATCTGTTCCCGCAGTAAAATAGGTTGCTAATCCCAATAATTTATATGTAGCTGTTATTAATTTTTCTAGACCTGCCTCTTTTATTCCTAATTCTTTTAAGAATTCTTCTCTTTCATCTTCTGCTAAATCACATAAATCTTCTTCGATTTTTGCTGATACTGTAATAACTTCTGAATTTTCTTTCTTTGCATATTCTCTTACCATATCAACATACTTGTTACCATCTTCTAATAGGTCTTCGTCACTTATATTTGCCATATATATTATTGGTTTTAAAGTCAATAAACTAAAAGCTTTTATACTTTTTAATTCTTCAACAGTAAAATTTACTCTTCTTAATGGAATATTTTTTTCTAAATTATCTTTTATCTTTTCTAGTAATTCTACTTCTATTTTAGTTTCTTTATCTTTAGACATTGCTGCTTTTTTACCAATTCTATTTAATCTATTATTTATTGTTTCTAAGTCTGCTAGCATTAATTCAACGTTAATAATCTCAATATCTCTTATAGGATCTACTGTTCCTTCAACATGAATAATGTCTTTACTTTCAAAACATCTAACTACTTCTACTATTGCATCGGTTTCTCTAATATGTGAAAGAAATTTATTTCCCAAACCTTCTCCTTCACTTGCTCCTTTTACTAATCCTGCTATATCAGTATATTCTATAGTAGTTGGTACTAAACTTTTTGGTGAATATAATTCATTTAGAAAATCTAATCTTTTATCTGGTACTACTACTACCCCTACATTTGGATCTATTGTTGCAAAAGGGTAATTAGCTGCTAATATTTTTTGTTTTGTTATTGCATTAAATAATGTTGATTTCCCTACATTTGGTAATCCAACTATTCCTGCTGTTAAACTCATTTTAAAACCTCATTTCGTACATGATACATTATATCATTTTTTATTTATTATGAAAAGAAAGACTTGTAATAATACAAGTCTATAATGTTGTATATACACTTGGTCCTAATGGTAATCCTGTTATGTACCAGAATAATATTATTAGTACCCATGTTAAACTTATTATTAAACAGAATGGTGTTATCATCCTTATTGCATCACCTATTGTTATTGGTTTTTCCTTATTTGGATTATATATATTTAAATATCCGAGGAAAATAACAAAGTATGCGAGTAAAGGTGTAATTCCCTTTGTCATTGAGTCTCCTGCTCTTAATATAAATTGTGAAAATTGTGGAGATATATTAGCTTGCATTAATTTTGGTACTACTACTGGAGCTAATATTGTCCATTTTGCAACTGGTGTTGTTGCAAGTAAATTAGAAATAACAATAACAATTAAAACCAATAAAATTAATGGTATTCCTGTAAATGATAAATCACTTACTATATTAGCACCCCATGCTGTTACTATTGTAGCTATATTTGTTTTTTTAAATATTGCAATAAATTGTGCTGCTAAAAATACTAGGATTATCAAACTACCAATATTACACATATGTTCATTAGCTTTTGTAATTATTTCTCTATCATTTTTAATTGTTTTTGCACCATATCCATATGCTATTCCTGTTAATAGGAACATTAATGATATCATAAAAGTAAATCCATCTTGGAAATATGAATTTGTTCCAAAAACTTGATTTAGATATGTTTTTTCTTCCATATCTAGCAATAATCCAGAAAAAGGTAAATCAGGTATTAACATATATATAAATACTAAAAGTAATATACCTGCTGTTATGTATGCATTTTTTAAACCTTTTTTTTCTCTTATTTCTTCTTCTAATTTTTGTTGTTCTTCTTCTTCTTGATTAATAATAGGAATTTCATTTGTTAATTCTTCTTTTGATTCTTTATATTTTCCTAATTTAGGAATTACTAGTTTTTCTATTATTAAAGTACCAACAATTGACAATATTATTGTTGTAATAATGATAATAAATAGATTAGATGTTAAACTAACATGATAATTACTATCTATTAATTGTGCTGCTAATTCTGTAGTTGAATTTAAGTTAACTTCCATTGATCCTACAAATACTGTTGCACCATATCCAAATGCTACACCCGTAAATGCCGTTATAATTCCAGCCAATGGATTTCTATTATTTGCCAAAAAAACAATTGCACTTAATGGAATAAGTATTACATATCCTATTTCATTAATTAGACTTGAGCATATTGCTAAAAACATTAAAATAAAAGTTATTTTTTTATTATCTAATTTTACTAATACTCTTTTAATGTATGTATCTAAAAATCCTGTTGCTTGAGCAACACTTAATCCTATTAATGATATTAATAATGTACTAAGAGTTGTAAAACTCATAAAATTACGAGCGGCATTACTAATTATATATTTTAAACCATCATAATTACATAAATTTTCTACTGTTACTAAGGTTGATTCTAATTGGTTTGTAGTTGGATTTATTTTACTATAAGTTGCTTGCATTTCAAATATTGATAATACACCACTCAATAATATTGTTAATCCTATTAAAATTAAAAATGCTGTAACTGGATGAAAATGAAATTTTTTCAATTTCCACTTTTTCTTTTCTTTCATTTTATCTACCTTCTAGTCTATTATTTTCTTTATTTTTTTATTAAATTCTATTCTTGGCATCATTATTGTTCTACCACATTTTATGCATTTAATTTTTATATCTGCACCTATTCTTATTATTTCCCATTCATTTGCTCCACATGGATGACCTTTTTTCATTATCACTTTTGAATTTATTTTATAATCATTATTTTCCATTGTGCACCTCTATTTGTGTATAAGGTATTTTTATTTTTTCTTTATCCAAACCTATTTTTAATAATTTTCTAATATCTCTTTCAACTTGAATAACATTCTTTGCATTTGCTTCTGCTGTTATTCTATATATTACTGCAGAACTATCTAATTCAACAATTCCTTGCAATTTTGGACTTCCTATTATATTTTTAATATTTTGATCAGCTTTTTCTAATATTTTTTCTATTACTTTTTCTACATGATCGTTATTTTCTTCATAACTTACAGAAATATCAACTGTAACTAAATTGTATTCCATACTATAGTTAATTACTTCTGTTATATTTCTGTTTGCTAATACTTTTATTTTTCCATCTAAACTTTTTATTTTTGTTGTTTTTAATCCTAAAAATATTACAGTACCTTTAAAATTTCCTATTTCTACAATATCTCCAACAGCAAATTGATTTTCAAAAACAATTGTTAATCCTGATAATAAATCTTTTGCAATATCTTGAAATGCTAATCCAACTACAACTCCTATTATTCCTAATCCGGCTAATAATGTTGTTATATCAACCCCATATACAGGAAGTATAGCTAAAATTACAAATATTGCTACTAAATATTTTACAATATTAACAAGTAATGATTTTATTGTTTCAGTTTTCTTATAATTGTAACTTTCTTTTCTTAAATGAGTTTGCTTAAGATTTAATGTTCTATTAATAATTCTTGTAATTATTCCATTTACTATTATTCCAATACATATGTATAATATCGGAAGATATATTTTTTCAGTGAATAAAAAATCCATATTATTCTCCTAATCCAATTATTTCTAGTATTCTGTTTAAATCATTCTTATTTGTAAAAGATATTTCAACCTTATTATTTTTAATTTTAACTTTTGTGCCTAATTTATCACATAGATTTTCTTCTACATATTTATATTCAGTACTTTGATGTTGTTTTGTAATAACATTTTTTCTTTTATATTCAGTATTTAATGCTAAATCTTCAGTTTCTCTTACACTTAAGTGTTCTCTTATTATTTTATTTGCTAATTCTAAAACTTTTTCATTATTTTCTATTTTACTTAATACTCTTGCGTGTCCCATAGTTAATTTTGATTCAATTACCATTTGTTTTACTACATCAGGTAAATCTATCAATCCTAACATATTTGTAATATGACTTCTACTTTTTCCTAATCTTTTTGCCAATTCTTCTTGTGTTACTTGTAATTGTTCTAGTAGTTTTTTGTATGCTACAGCTTCTTCTAATGCATTTAAGTTTTCTCTTTGTAAATTTTCTAATAATGCAATTTCCATCATTTCATCATCTGTAAAATCTCTTATTATTGCTGGTATTGTTTCTTTACCTGCTAATACAGATGCTCTAACACGTCTTTCACCTGCAATTATTTCATATCCTTTTATACTTTTTTTTGCAATAATTGGTTGAAAAACACCATGTTCTTTGATAGATGATGCTAATTCTCTTAACGCTTCTTCATCAAATGTTTTACGTGGTTGATATGGATTACTTCTTAATTCATTTAAATTAATTTCTTGAATTTCTTCTTTTGGTGTAGATGTTAATATTTTTGTTTCAATTTGATCATAATCAATTGGCTCATTATTAAATAATTCTTCTAAACCTCTACCTAAAGCTCTTCTTTTATTTTCCATTTCTCTCAATCACTTCCTTTGCTAAATTTATATATGCTTCTGATCCTCTACTCTTTGGATCATATGCTATTATAGGTTTTCCATGAGATGGTGCTTCTGTTAATCTTATTAATCTAGGAATTATTGTATTATATACTCTTTCCTTAAAGTATCTTCTTATATCTTCTACTACTTCTAACCCTAAATTTGTTCTTGAATCTAACATTGTAAGAAGTACTCCTTCAATATCTAAATTTGGATTTAAATTTTTTTGAGCTAACATTATTGTATTTAATAATTGCATTATTCCTTCTAATGCAAAGAATTCACATTGTACTGGTATAATTACTGAATCTGATGCAGTTAAAGCATTTGTTGTTAATACGCCTAATGATGGAGGACAATCAATAATCATGTAATCAAATAAATCTCTTATTGAATCTAATGAATTTTTTAATTGCATTCCCTTTAAAAATCCAGGTTCTGTTTTACTTTTTTCAATCAATTCAATGTCTACACCTGCTAAATTTATTGTTGCTGGTAATACATATAAATTTTTATATTTTGTTTTTATTAATGCTTCTTCTATCTTACATTTTCCAGTCATTACATCATAAATGCTTGTTAGAATATCACCTTTATTTATACCAACACCAGTTGTTGTATTTCCTTGTGGATCTAAATCTATAAGTAAAACCCTTTTACCTAATACCGCTAATGATGCTGAAAGATTTATGCTTGTTGTAGTTTTACCTACTCCACCTTTTTGATTTACTAAAGAAATTATCTTTCCCATCTTGATCACCTGCTCCTATAAATTAATACTTATTATATTGTACCAAAAAAGAAGTAATAAAGAAATGATTTTTGCAAAAAAAAAGCAGATATAATTCTACTTTAATTATTTTTATCTATCTTTATTATTATTTGATATGTGTTTTCAAAATCCATTTCTTCAAGATTAACAACAAATCCATTTGCTTTTGCTTTTGCTGCTGCATCTCTAAATATATTTATTGTATCTTTCATACTATTATTAGTTTGAACAGGAATTTCTGTTTCTTCTTCTAATTCATTTAATTCTTCTATTGGTAAGTGATTTTCTGTAACAGGCATTGATGGCATTAATAGATTTGCATCATATGTATCCTTCTTTTCTTCTGGGAAAGTTGGTAATGTTGGTATAGAAGGTTCTACATATTTATATTTATCTTCTTCTTGTTCCTCTTGCTTTTCAGGAATATTTGTTCTTAATAAATCATCTAAATTAACTACTTTATTTACTGGTCTTATTATATCAGTCGATTTATTCTTTATTTCATCTAAATTAATTTCTGAACTTGCCGTTAAATTAACCACGTCATTATTTGGCATAATTACTGGTATATCTTGTGTAACTACAGGAGTTTCTTCTTGAACTGGTTGATTTTCTCCTATTTCTTTTAGCATTCTAGATTTTATTTCATCATCTACTTCTCTTACTGTCATTCTATTTTTTATTATTTTATCTAACATTGATATTTGATCTTCAATATTTGATAAACTTAATAAACTTCTAGCATGTCTTTCTGATATTTGATTATGTAATAGTGCTTCTTGTACTTCATCTGGTAAATCAAGTAATCTTAATTTATTTGCAATAGCTGGTTGTGATTTACCCATTGTTTTTCCTAATTCTTCTTGTGTCATTGTATCTAATTCTAATATTTTTTGATATGTTCTTGCTTCTTCTATAGCAGTTAAATCTTTTCTTTGTAAATTTTCTAGTAATGCTACTTTTGAAGTTTCTCTATCATCTAAATTTCTTATAATTGCTGGAATTTTTGTTAAACCTGCTAAAGCTGATGCCTTATATCTTCTTTCTCCCGCTATTATTTCATATTTATCACCTATTTTTCTTACAATAATAGGTTGTATTACACCATGCTCTTTGATAGAAATTGATAGTTCTTCTAGTGCTTTTTCATCAAATACTTCTCTTGGTTGAAAACGGTTTGGAATTATATCATCCAAATATAAATCTACTACTTCTCTATCCATTTTTAATCCCTCTATTCTTTTTACCCTATTAACATTATATATTAATTATTTCCTTTTTACAATGAAAATTTTTTCATTTTTTCTATTGTTCTAGGATACTTTTTATTTGTTTCTTTTTCTTTTTTTATTTTTATTAATGTTCTTCTACTATTTTCGATTGGTAGATCAAAATTTTCTATTTTTTCTATAGAACAATCTAATTTTTTTAATAAAACTAAACTTTCCTTTATTTCTTCTTCACAATTCCCTTTCATTGGAATAAAATAACCATTTACTTTTACCATCGGAATGCATATTTCTGAAATAATATTCAAATTACTAACAGCGCGTGCTGTTACTACATCATATTTTTCTCTATTTAATTTAGAAAAATCTTCACCTCTCATATGATAAGTTTCGATATTTTCTAATTTTAATTTTTCTATAACATCATTTAAGTAATTAATTCTTTTTTGTAAGGAATCAATTAATGTTACTTTTATATTTGGAAAGCATATTTTTAGGACAATTCCTGGAAAACCAGCACCTGTTCCAAAATCACATAATGTTTCTATTTTCTTTAAATCTATTACTTTATTTAAAGTTAAACTGTCATAAAAATGTTTTAAATATACTTCATCTTCTTCTATTATTCTTGTAAGGTTTATTTTTTGATTCCATTCTTTTAATAATTTATAGAATTCATTTAATTGATTTATTTGATTATTATTTAAATTTATATTTAGTTGTTCAATGGAATTTAGAAATTCTTCTATTTTCATATTTTATTTTCCTTTTTTAAATATACCATTAATATTGAAATATCAGCTGGATTTACTCCACTTATTCTTGCAGCTTGTCCTACTGATGTTGGTCTTATATCTGATAATTTTTGTAAGGCTTCATGTGCTAAATTATGAACTTCATTATAATTAATATCATTTGGTATTTTAATGTTTTCTAAATCTAACATTTTTTCTGCTTCTCTATTCGCCTTTGTAATATAACCAGCATATTTTATATTTATTTCAACTTGTTCTTTTATTTCTTCTTCATAATCAAAATTAAATCCTAATTTTTCTAGACCTTCAAATGTTATTTCTGGTCTTTTTAATAATTCATATAAATTTATTCCATCTTTTATTAATGCTGTATCTAATTGCTCTAATTTTTTATTTTGTTCTTCTGTTGGTGTTATTTTATTGTTTTTCAATTCTTCTTCTAATTTTTTAATGTTTGCTTTTTTTTGTAAGAATTTTTCATATTTTTCTGATGATATCAAGCCTATCTTATAACCATATTCTCTTAATCTTAAATCTGCATTATCATGTCTTAATAATAATCTATATTCTGCTCTTGAAGTTAGTAATCTATATGGTTCTTTTGTTCCTTTTGTTACTAGGTCATCAATTAATACACCGATGTATGCTTCATTTCTTTTTAATATAAGCGGTTCTTTATTTGATAATTTTAAACTAGCATTTATTCCCGCTATTAATCCTTGGCATGCTGCTTCTTCATATCCACTTGTTCCATTTATTTGACCAGCAGTAAATAAATTTTCTACTACCTTTGTTTCTAATGATTGTTTTAATTGTAATGGATCTATTGCATCATACTCTATTGCATATGCATATCTTAATATTTTTGCGTTTTCTAGACCTACTAAACTGTGAACCATTTGTTCTTGAATATCATGTGGCATACTTGTAGAAAATCCTTGTAAGTATATATCATCAAAATATCTACTTTCTGGTTCTAAAAATAATTGATGTCTTTCTTTGTCTTTAAATCTTACTACTTTATCTTCTATTGAAGGACAATATC
>CAYMEJ010000002.1:10359-10674 GCA_964389735.1 uncultured Muribaculaceae bacterium | reverse complement strand
GATTTATCCAAATTATCCATAATAATTTTATGCGTTTTTTCATTTGAATATACTAGGTGACATGGTACTTGATCTTCCGCTTGATATAGTGGTTTATTATCAAATGAAAATGCATATTCTTTAGCATCACCTGGTTCATATTGTGTTTTAGTAAAATCAATACTATTTCTTTCTATTCTTGGTGGTGTTCCTGTTTTTAATCTAATTATATTAAATCCTAATTTCTTTAAATTATCACTCAGATGCATACTAGGACGTTCACCATGTGGGCCTTCTCTTCTTCTTGTATCTCCAACTAGAATATCAGCTTTTAAA
>CAYMEJ010000002.1:0-10349 GCA_964389735.1 uncultured Muribaculaceae bacterium | reverse complement strand
GTTCCTGTGTTTAATCTTTGAATAGTAAAACCTAATTTTCTCATATTATCACTTAAATGTTTTGATGGTTTTTCGCCATGAGGTCCACTTGATACTTTATCTGCACCACATAATACCATTCCTTTTAAGTAAGTTCCTGTTGTTAATATTACTGCTTGTGAATATATTTTTGTGCCATCTTCTAGAACAATTCCTTGAATTTTATTATTTTCTACTATCAAATCTTCTACTATTGATTCTAGTATTTCTAAATTATTTGTACTCTTTAATGTTTCTAACATTGCTTTTGGATATGTTATTTTATCACCTTGTGCTCTTAATGCTCTTACTGCTGGTCCTTTTTTTGTATTTAACATTTTTACTTGCAAACAGCTATGGTCAATATTATTTCCCATTTCTCCACCTAAAGCATCTATTTCTCTTACTACTATACCTTTTGCAGGTCCACCTATTGAAGGATTACATGGCATATCAGCAATATTATTTATATTTCCCGTTACTAATAGAGTTTTTTTACCTGTTCTTGCTGATGCTAGGGATGCTTCACAACCTGCATGTCCCCCTCCTACTACTATTATTTCATATTTCATTTTGATACACTTCCTCTTAACCGTAGTTTATTATACACCTTTTTTTTATTTAGTACACAAAATTATTTCCCGGGAAATAATTTACCTATTTTCCTATGCAAAATTGTTTAAATAACTGATCTAGCAATTCTTCACTATAAGTTTCTCCAGTTATTTCTCCTAAAGTATTCCAAGCTCTTTTAATATCTATTTCTACCATATCTATTGGCATTTCTTTTTTTATATTCAAAATTGCTTCTTCAATTATCTTTTTTGCTTCTGTTATTAATGATATTTGTCTAGCATTACTTAAATATGTTAAATCACTTGTTTCTATTTCATTTAAATTAAATAGTTCTATAATTCTATTTTTTAATGAATCTATTCCGTCCATTAATTTAGTATTAGTATATATAATATTATCTAAATTATATTTTTCTATATCTATTTTTTTATCTAAATCATTTTTATTAATTACAATAATATTCTTTTTACCTTTTATTTTTTCTATTATTTTTTTATCTTCATCTGTTAATTCTTCATTATTATTGAATACTCCAATTATTAAATCAGCCTTATCAATATATTCTAAACTTTTATCTACCCCTATTTTTTCTACTATGTCATTAGTTTTTCTTATTCCTGCAGTATCAATAATATTTAATTCTATTCCATTTATAGTAATATTACCCTCTACTATATCTCTAGTTGTTCCTGCAATCTCTGTTACTATTGCTTTTTCTTCACCAAGTAATTTATTTAGTATACTGCTTTTCCCTACATTTGGTTTTCCAACTATTACAGTTTTTATTCCATTTTTTATTAATGAACCATTTGTTGAATCATTTAATATTTTTTCTATTTTTGTTTTTATTATTTTTAATTCTGGTAGTATTTTTTGATTTGTCATTTCTTCAAAATCTTCATATTCTGGATAATCAATATTTACTTCTATAGTTGCAATTACTTTTTCTAATATTTCTTTTCTTAATTGATTTATTTTTTTACTTATGTCACCTTTAATTCCATTTATTGATAATTTTCTTGATTGTTCGCTTTTTGAGTTTATTAAATCCATAACGGATTCTGCTTTTAATAAATCTATTCTTCCATTTAAAAATGCTCTTTTTGTAAATTCTCCTGGTTCTGCTAATCTTATTCCTGTTTTTAATACTAATTCTAATACTTTATTAGTTGTTGCTACTCCTCCATGGCAATTTATTTCCACAATATCTTCTACTGTAAATGTTTTTGGCGATCTCATTACTGATATTAATACCTCATCAATTATTTCGTCATTATTAATTATATACCCATAATTAATTGTATGCGAGTCAACTTCATTTAAATTTTTCCCTTTAAATATACTATTAATTTTATTTATTGCATCATTTCCACTAACTCTTATTATTGATATTGCACCTACTCCTAATGTTGTTGATATTGCTGCTATTGTGTCATTCATTTAGACCACTTCCTTAATTGTGAATTATATCATATATGTATAAAAAAAAGAAGATTATTCTTCTTCTTTTGCTTTAATAACTACACATCTATTTGGTTCAGTACCTTCACTTTCAGTTATTATTTTATCATTATCTGATAAAATGGTATGTACTATTCTTCTTTCATAAGCATTCATTGGGTCTAATTTTGCTGGTATTTTAGTATTATATACTTCTCTAGCAACTTGTTTTGCTAGTCTTTCTATATTCTTTTGTTGTTTAATTTTATATTCACCAGCATCTAGAATAAAGTTAAAATAAAAACCTAATTCTTTATATAATGATTGTTTTAATATTAAATTAATTGACTCTAATGTTTTACCATTTTTTCCTATTAAAATTGCATTATTTTCTGAATACATTGTAAAACATGTATTTTCTTCTCTTTTTTTTATTTCTAATTCTATTGTTAAACCCATATTTTTTGTTAAATCTTTTAAGAAATTTTTAATATATTCAATAATATCATCTTTTCTTATTACTTCTATTTCTACTTTTTTTGCTTTAAATAGTCCTGACTTAGTTTCTAGTTCCTTTATATATAAATTTTCTTCTGTTTCTTGTAATTCTATCTTAGCTGCATCTATTGCTTCTTCTTTTGTTTTTCCTACATAAATTTTTTTAAGCATTTTTTAACTTCCTCCTTTTTACAATTAAGTTTTGCATAATTGTAAATAAATTAGTAGCTATCCAATATATACATAGTGCTGTTGGCATAAAGAATGACATTACTATAAACATTATTACCATTGCTGTTGACATTCCCTTCATAGGGTCTTTTTCTCCAGATGTTGATGCTGTTTTATTTAAGCTAAATGAATAATATGTAGATAATCCAACTAATATAATTATTATAACATATAAATAATTAGAATTTGTAAATATTCCTATTGAAGGTGTTGTTCCTAATTGAAATCCTAATAATTTTTGTTCAAATAATGATGGAACTCTATTTATTGCTTCTAAAAATGCTATAAATAATGGTAATTGAATTAATGCATATAAACATCCAGAAATAGGATTTATATTATATTTTTTATATATCATAGTCATTTCTTGGCTTTTTTTCATTAGTGATTCTTGATCAGTCTTATCTTTATATTTTTTTTCTAATTTATCCAAATCTGGTTTTGCTTGTTTTAATAATTCAGATTGCATTGCAGTTTTTAGTGTTATTGGATATGCCAATAATCTAATAATTATTGTTGTAATAATTAATGCAATACCCGCATTTCCTACTATTTTTTGAATATTTAATATTGCCCATGCTAATGGTTTTACAAATATTGATGTCCATAATCCTTCATAACCACCTGTTGTTATTTTAAAGTCTTCACACTTTACTAATTTATCTATTTTTACACCATTTTCTGTATATTTTTTTATTGTTTTTTCATTTTCAGGTTGGCATAAAATATTTTCTGTTAAACTTTGTCCCGTTTCAGGATTAGTTACTACTTTTTTATTTTTATCTTTCAATGTTGTTGTACAACCAGTTAATAAAAATATTGCAACAAATAATATTATTAACTTTTTTTTGTTTTTTTTCATTTTTTCTCCTTCTCTATTTTATTAATTAATATATCAAAACTATTTAATATTTCTTCATATGAGGCATTTAAACAGTTCTTCCTTACTATTATAATATAATCTTTTCCATTTTGATAGAAATTTTTGTATTTATCTGCAATATTTCTTAATTTTCTCTTATAATTATTTCTAATATAAGCCTTTCCTACTTTAGTTCCAACAGATATACCAATTCTATATTTATTTAAATTATTAGATGAAAAATATATTACTAAATTAGAATCTTTAACAAATATATTATTATTTATTATTTTATTGAAATCTTTATTTTCTTTTACTATGTTTGCTTTCTTCATCTAATATCACTCCTTTTATAATTATATATTTTTTTAAAATAAAAAACCACTATTTTTAAGTGGTTTAATTATTTAGATAAAATTTTACGACCTTTTGCTCTTCTTTTCTTTAATATATTAGTTTTAACTCTTGCAAAAAATCCATGTTTTTTAGCTTTTTTTCTATTATTTGGTTGATAAGTTCTTTTCATTTCTTCCACCTCCAGACATAAATCTACATTATTATAATCGTAAAAATGACAATTTGTCAATTATTATATTGATTTTTTTTGTTTTTAACAGTTTGCACAGGATGTTTATAAGTTTTATATTCATGTTAATTATCAAAATTATAAATTTGGGGATAAATCATTTTTTTCTTTATTTTATGAACTATTTCTTGTGGAAAAGTCTGTTGATAACTTGTGAATAATATTTTTTTTATTTTTTAGTATTTTATTTTTAAACATTTTAGGGTACAATATTTGTACATTGAACGTCTTATCGGGGGAGGGATTAATATGAACACAAAATTTTTATGGTCAAATTTTTTAGATACTATAAAAAATGAAGTTAATCCTTTGGCCTTTGAAACATGGTTTAAAGATTTAGAATTATATGAGGTTAAAGGTGATATTGCTTATATTATTGTCCCAATGCAGATTCATATTCAACATTTAACTAATAATTATTCTGATTTAATTTTGGATATTTTAAATACTTATTTTGATGAAATTAATAATTTAGAATTTATTTTAAAAGATGATATAATTAATTTTAAGAAAGAAAATATTAAATCAGATGAAAAAGATATTAGTAATTCTTATTTAAACTCAAATATTAATAAGAATTATAATTTTGATTCATTTATAGTAGGTAATAGTAATAAATTTGCACATGCTGCAGCATTAAGTGTTGCTGAAAATCCTGGTAAAATATATAATCCATTATTTATATATGGTAATAGTGGGTTAGGTAAAACCCATTTAATGCATGCAATAGGAAATTATATTTTAGAAAATTCTGATAAAAAAGTTTTATATGTTACTAGTGATCAATTTACTTCTGATTATTTAGCAATTAATAAAAAAGATGAGAATGGAAATAATTTTGACTATGTTGATTTTTTTAAAAATAAATATAGAAATATTGATATTCTTATAATAGATGATATTCAATTTTTAGGAGGAGCTACTAAAACTCAACAAGAATTTTTTCATACATTTAATAATTTATATAGTGATAATAAACAAATTATTATTTCTTCTGATAGATCACCTGAAGATTTAAAATTATTAGAGGATAGGTTAAGAACCAGATTTTGTTGGGGTTTAACAGTTGATATATATCCACCTGATTTTGAATTAAGAGTTGCTATATTGAAAAAGAAAATATTAGCAGGGGCTATTGATAAAGAAATACCTGAGGATGTTATTGAATATATTGCAACTAATATGGGTAGTGATGTAAGACAGCTTGAGGGTTCAATTACTAGATTACTTGCTTATTCTACTATAATGAATGGTTCTAATATAGATTTAGATTTAGCAATAGAAGCTTTAAAGGATTATATTAGTAAAGGTATTAGTGAAAAAAATAATATTCATAAAATACAAAAAAAGGTTGCAGAATATTTTCAAGTTACAGTTGAAGATTTAAAATCTAAAAAAAGAAGTGCTAATTTAGCTTTTCCAAGGCAGGTGGCTATGTATTTATGTAGAAATTTAACTGATGAATCATTTCCTAAAATAGGAACAGAATTTGGTGGAAAAGATCATTCGACTGTTATGCATTCTTGTGATAAAATAGAAAGAGAAATGAGAACAAATAAAGAATTATTTAATACTATAGAAAAAATAAAAAAAGATATTAATATATAATTGTTAATAAATAATAAAATATTAACATTTTATTAACAATAAAAATTTAAATATATATAAATAATATAAGGTTTTAATAAGTTATTAACAGTTTCCACTGTATTAATAATATTAAATATAAGAAAGAAGGAATTAATTATGAAATTAAAAATTAAAAAGGATGTATTATTAGATGGATTAAACAAAGTATCAAAAGCAATATCAACTAAAAATTTAGTACCTGTTTTAGCAGGTATAATATTTGATTTAGATAAGGATGGATTAACATTAACAGCAAGTGATAATGATATTACAATTCAAACTTTTATTAAATCAGATGAATCAATGAATATAGAAAAAGAAGGAAATATTATAATTCAAGGTAAATATATATTAGATATAGTAAGAAAATTACCAGATGAATTTATTAATATAGAGGTAATAGATAATTTAAAAATATTAGTATATACAGAAAATAGTGAATTTAATTTGAATGGTATAAGTAAAAGTGAATATCCTTCAATATCATTAGAATTAAGTAAAACACCTGTTTATATTAATAATAGAATATTTAAAGATATTGTATATCAAACAACATTTGCAGCAAGTAGTGATGAATCAAGACCTATATTAACAGGTATTAATTTTAAAATTTCAGGAGATATATTAGAATGTAATTCTACTGATTCATATAGATTAGCAAGAAAAATAGTAAAATTAGATAAAGAAGTAGATGAATTATATAATATAGTAATTCCTAGTAAAAATCTAAATGAAGTAGCAAAATTAATTTCTGACAAAGATGAAAATATTGAATTACATGTTTTTAATAATAAAATATTATTTAAATCAGAAAATTTATTATTTCAATCTAGTTTAATTAATGGTACATATCCTAACACTTCTAATTTATTACCAGATGAATTTATTTTAAATGTAGATATTAATTTATTAGATTTGTATAATGTTATTGATAGAGCAAGTATATTATCTAGTGATAAAGAAAAAAATATTGTTACTTTAGAGATTGAAAATAAAAAGTTAACAATAAAATCTAGTTCTGCTGAAATAGGTAGAGTAGAAGAAAAAATGATGTTAGAAAAAAATAATAAAGAAAATATTAAAATTTCATTTGTAGCAAAATATATGATGGAAGCATTAAAATCTTTTAATTCAGAAAAAGTTGAAATTAAATTTGTAGGTGAAATAAAACCAATAATATTAAAATCAAATGAAGATGATACATTAACTCAATTAGTATTACCAATAAGAACATATTAATATGTTTTTTTTTACAAAAATCGACAAAATATGACAAAAATAAATGATATTATATAAAACGTCTTTTTATAAAAAGATAATTTTAAGAAAGGGGGATAATTATGAAAGAATATTTTCAAATAAGTGGAACTACACTAGCAGTAATACCAATATCTAAATACAAAACAAAAATTATTGAGAAAGATAATGAATATATTATTAATGAAAATGCTTTTCAAATAATGGATTATAATTGTAGATATTATGGTAGTACATATGAAGGAAGAACAAAAGGCACTAAAACTATAATAGGTTGTGAATATAAATTACCTATAATAATAGAAGAAAGTCAAAATATTATTTTTTTTCCTACTAGTTCTCCATATTCTGAAGATTGTTGTTGGATATCATTTAATAATATTGATAGATGTGAATTAAATGGTGATAAAAAGAAAATTATATTTAAAAATAATATTAAATTAGATATTAATTTATCAAAAAGAATAATAGATTCACAAATATATAGAACTTCATTATTGGTTCATAAATTAAATGAAAGAAAAATTAGAACTATTTAGTTCTTTTTTTATGTTTTTAACCTTGTTTTATGTTATAATATATTTGTAGGTATAGGTATATTAGTTTAATAAAAAAGGTGATAAAATGAAAAAAAATAGGGTATTTTATGTTTTTAAGTAAAATTTCATTGAGAAATTTTAGAAATTATAATAAATTAGATATTAATTTAGATAAAAACTTAAATATTTTTATTGGAAAAAATGGACAAGGAAAAACTAATATATTAGAAAGTATTTATATCTTAGCACTTACAAAATCTTATAGATTAGGAGTGGAAACAAATTTAATTAAAATAGGAGAAGAGTCAACTAAAATAAAAGGAACACTTAAGTATAATAAAATTATTAAGGATTTAGAATTTTTTTTAAGTAAAGATAATAAAACTGTAAAAATAAATAAAACAAATATTAAAAAGATATCTGAATATATAAATAATTTGAATGTAATAATTTTTAGTCCAGATGATTTAGAAATAATTAAAGGTTCTCCAAATATAAGAAGAAATTATTTAAATATTGAAATAAGTCAAATTTTTAATAATTATATTGATTTAAATAATAAATATAATAAGATATTAAAAATTAGAAATGAATATTTAAAAATGTTAAATTTAAATACAATTGCCGACAAGCGTTATTTAGATATTTTAACTGATAAATTAATATTATTAGCTATTGAAATATATAAGTATAGAATTAAATATATTAATGAAATAAATAATAATATTTCTAGTATATATTTTAATATTACTAATATTAATAATTTAAAAATAAAATATAATTCTAATATTAATTTAGAAAATATAAATGATGATAAAAAAATATATGATGAAATGAAAAATAAATATAATCAAAATTATAAAAAAGAATTATTTCAGGGAATGACATTATATGGACCACATCGTGATGATTTTTCTTTTTATATAGATGATAATGATTTAAAATTTTTTGGTTCACAAGGTCAACAAAAATTGGCTATTATTGCATTAAAATTATCAGAAATAAATATTTTTAAAAATGAAACTAATACTAATCCAATATTATTATTAGATGATATTTTTAGTGAAATTGATTTAGAAAAGAAAAATAAATTATTAAAATATTTGAATGAAGATATACAAATTATTATTACTACTACTGATTTAAAAAATATAAATAAAAAATTAGTAAATAATGCTAAAATATTTGAAATAAATTCAGGAAGTATTGTTGAGAGGGTGAAATAAAAATGAATGAAGAAAAAGTAATGGAAGCGTATGATTCATCATCAATTCAAGTTTTAGAGGGATTAGAAGCAGTTAGAAAAAGACCAGGTATGTATATTGGTACTACAGATGTAAAAGGATTACATCATTTGGTTTGGGAAATAGTTGATAATTCAATTGATGAAGCATTAGCAGGTTATTGTAATAATATAGAAATTGTAATAAATAAAGATAATTCAATAACAGTAAAAGATAATGGACGTGGTATACCAGTTGGTATTCATCCAAAGACTGGACTTTCTACAGTTGAAACAGTTTATACTGTACTTCATGCTGGTGGAAAATTTGGTGGTGGAGGATACAAAGTATCAGGTGGATTACATGGAGTAGGTGCAAGTGTAGTAAATGCATTATCAAGTTGGGTAGAAGTAAAAGTATTTAAAGATGGTAATATTTATCAAACACGTTTTGAAAATGGTGGAAAAGCCGTTCAAAAACTTGAAATAGTTGGTCAATGTGAAAAAAATAGAACTGGAACAACAGTTTCATTTAAACCTGATCCAGAAATATTTGATACTGATATATATGACTATGAAACTTTAAAAGTAAGAACAAGAGAATTAGCTTTTTTAAATAAAGGTTTAAAACTTACTTTAAGAGATGATAGAGATATGGAAGATACAATTGGTGATGTATTTCATTATGAAGGTGGTATAAGTGAATATGTAAAATATTTAAATCAAGCAAAGACTCCTATTCATAATCAAATTATTCATTTAAATGGTGAGGAATCAGGAATAATCTTTGAGGTTGCATTACAATATAATTCTGGATATACAGATAATATTTATTCATTTGTTAATAATATTAATACCCATGATGGTGGTACTCATGAGGAAGGTGTAAAAAGAGCTTTAACAAGAATAATAAATAGTTATGCAAGAAAAGCTAATATATTAAAAGATAAAGATGAGGCTTTAACTGGTGATGATGTAAAAGAAGGATTAACAATGATTGTTTCGTGTAAACATCCAAATCCTCAATTTGAAGGGCAAACTAAAGGTAGATTAGGTAATTCTGAAGTACGTAAATTAGCAGATAATGTTTTTTCTGAGGGATTTGAAAGATTTTTAATGGAAAATCCATCTGAAGCAAAAATTATTGTTGAAAAAACAATGTTAGCATGTCGTGCTCGTAACGCAGCAAAAAAAGCAAGAGAAATAACTAGAAAAGACAAAACGGTAGGACTGCAACGTGTAAGTGATTTAGCAATGTCTAATTTCTTTGGTAAGTTATCTGATTGCAAAAGTAAGGATCCTAAAGTATCTGAAATTTTTATAGTCGAAGGAGATTCAGCTGGAGGTTCTGCAAAAAAAGGTAGAGACTCGATGACACAAGCTATTTTACCTTTAAGAGGAAAAATATTAAATGTTGAAAAAGCCAGAATTGATAGAGCACTTGGAAATGAAGAAATCAAAACAATTATTACTGCATTTGGAACAGGTATT
>CAYMEJ010000001.1:7731-53995 GCA_964389735.1 uncultured Muribaculaceae bacterium | reverse complement strand
TTATGCGACATTAAAGAATGATGTATTATATAGTAAACAGTATAATACACTATTACAAGAAGATAATTCAACAGAAGATGAAATAATTGCAAAAGCATATAGAAAATGTTATGAAAGTGATTATACATATAAAGAAGTTGATGTATATTACTACTTAGGACTATATAAGGGTAGAAAAATAAGTAAAAATAAATATGCAATCATATCTCCACCAGATGAAAAAATGATTGATATAGCAATATATCAAAATATTGAAAATGAAACAAATAGAGTTTTTGTTCCTAAAGCAAAAAGACAAGAATTTGAACAAGAACATGTAGTAATATTTAAAGATGAAACTAAAGCATTCACAAGCGAAGAATATGAAAAAATGAGAATGAATAATTTAAAAGGGCGTTTAAATATTAAAACATTATCAAAAAAAAATAGTGGTACGAATGAATAAAACAATAAATTTATCTAATGGTAGAGTTACATATGAAGAATCTAATGCATATTGTGGTAAATTAGTAACAATCAGAAGAATATATAATGATGAAAAAAAGCATATAGAATTTAATAAATGGGATGATTATAGTTTTAAAGCATATATAATGTCAGAAAATTATTATGATTTAAAAGAATTAGAATTTGAAATTAAACAATATGATCCATTATATTTACCGCTTGATAAATTTCTTGGAGAAGAAAATCAAATAATTATTGATGATGATGATTCATACGAAACTAATGAAAATGTAATGATGATTAAAAAAAATCATGAATCCATAATAATAAAATTTATTGATCAAAGAGATAAAATAGATTTTTGTAATGAACATTTCAGAGTATTTATAAAAAATATAGGAACAGATTATAGAAGTAAAATAGATAATAATGATTATGATACTAAAGAAAGATTATATAATTTATTTAATAATTTTAGAAAATCATTAGTAGATAATTCAAATGATTTAACAGATAATATATTAGAAAAAACAAGAGTACCAAATAACCAAACAAAAAAGATGTAATAAATACATCTTTTTTAATACAATAATGGGTTGAATAAATTATAAATCCAAGAAATTATAACTAAAATTATTGATATTACTATTATAATATTTTTATATTTTTTAAATAATTTACTAAAAATATTTTTTTTAGTAATAGCTTCATAACTATAACAAAATATTAAAAATAATATATATAATAAAACAGGAATAGCAATTATATTATATTGAAAACTTTCAATTACTTTCAATTGCATAATAAGTTTTATAGCTCTCGTTAATCCACATCCAGGACATGGAATATGGAATATATTATGAAATAAACATATAGTAACATCATAATATTCACATATATAAGAGCATATCAATATTCCAATAAATAATAATATTAAACTTACAATTTTTTTCAATTAGATAACCATTGATATTTTAGCTAAATTTGCATCTTTAACTTTTTTAGAAATTGTGAACCAGTCAATAAGAGTAAGTATTCCACAAAGACCACAAGTTAATAATTTAAGAATACCCATTCCAGTATCACCAAGCATGAATCTATCAATTCCTAATGATCCTAAGAAGATTGAAATTAATAAAAATACTGTTGGATCCTTTAATTCAGTTGCTTGTAATACTAATAAAGTATCACTATCAGCTTTTTCTAATTTTTGTCTTATAATTGGAATTGCAGTTGGTTCAAAATATTTAGCATTAGTAGTTAAATATAAATCTATTTGTTGTTTTTCCATAAATTTTACTCCTCACTTTCATTCTCATTATATCATAAAAATATCATTACACAATATAAAATAAATTAAAACTTGATTTTTTTACTATTTTGTGTTATAATATGGGCACATTCATTGAAAAAGGGGTAAATGGAGGAATTAAAATGAAAAATGAAATTAGAGAATTATGCGATTACAAAGAAAAGTTAACAGGAAAAAAACAAACAAGTGAATATTTTTTAGACAAAGCATTAATGATGTCTGAAAAATTAAATGAAAAAGAACACGAAGGATTAGGAAAAATAGTAGATGGAGTTAGAGGAGTAAGATTCTTCGCTAACGGACTTGGAGCATTCATCGCTGATGAAGTTGAAAAACAAGTAAGAAGAAATAAAGTTGCAAAAATTCTAGGGTGTGATAAAAAAGAAGTAGCAGTAGATATGTTTAGTTTAAATAAAGATACTAAATATTTAGCAAATGATATAACTTATAAAGCTAATATTGATAAAGAAAATCTTAGAAATTTAAAATTAGTTTTTGGAGACGCTCATTTTGAAGCTTTAGAAGATTATTCTTATTTATCATCACTTGATATGGTATATGGTGACTTATACTTAAGAGGTGAAAGAACATTAGATGACATACCTACAAAAGTAGCAACATATGGTAAAGTATATAACAGTTCAACTTTAAGAAGAAGATAAAATAAAAAACAAATATGCATTTAATGCATATTTTTTATGTAAACTAAAGTAAAATAGTCTTTTATTTTTACGAGTTTTATAGTATCATTATAAGAGTAGGAAGATGATAATATGTACATCAAAAATAAATATATATCATTAATATATAAAATAGTATTAGTAGTGCTTTGTGGGATAGGATTATGTCTAAATATATTTCATAGTGATATTGATTATTTAATTGAGCAACTTAGTTATTATACAATATTAAGTAATTTATTATGTTTTATTGTATTTACAATTATAACAATAAAAATCATAAAAAATTTTAAAAATTATAATAATGAATCATATTTGCCAGGTTTAAAATGTGGTACAACAATAGCAATAACTGTAACATTTTTAGTATTTCATTTTATATTAAGACCTGATTTTATAGTAAATGGAAATTCTTCAATAGAATTAGATTCTATAAATAATTTATTAGTGCATTACATTGTACCATTAATGACAATATTTGATTGGATTTTATTTGATAAAAAAGAAAATTATAAGATAAAAGATCTTGCTAAATATTCACTAATACCGGTAATATACTTAATATTTTCAATTATTAAGGCAATGTTTAAATATACATTTGCAACAGGTAGTAATTATCCATATTATTTCCTTGATATAGATAAATATGGATTATTTGATGTAACAAGGAATGTTATATTAATAACAATCGGTTTTTTTGCATTAGGAGGAATCTTTGTTCTAATTGATAAAAGCATAAATAAATTGAAAAAATCTAAATAAAATCATCTGAATATTATTAATTGCAATAACACATCAACATTGACAAAAGTGTTGAAAATGTTATAATACAAGGTAATTATTTGATTTAGGGGGCAGTAACATGGAATATAATAACATAAAAGAAATGCTAGTAGGTGTTTCTAATAAATATCCAGATAAAATAGCTATTACTGGTATTAATAACAATAAAGAATTATTTTATAAAACATATAAAGATTTATTGAATGAAATATATGCTTTAGGAACGGCATTATATTCATTAAATATAGATATCAAAAGAACTGTAATTATTGGAAAAAACAGTTATGAATGGGCACTATCATTTTTAACAAGTATGTGTAGTAATGGAATAACTATACCTTTAGATAAAGAACTAAGTGATAAAGAACTTATGAATTGTATTAATAGAATAGAAGCAGATACAATTATTTATTCAAAAGAATTTGAAAGTAGAATAAAAAATATGTCTGATGATATTTGTACTACAAATTATATTTCTATGGATAAATCATCTGAATACAATATATATGATTTAATTGAATTAGGTAAAAAAATGATTCAATCAGGTAATAAAAAATATATTAATAATATTGTAGATAACAATAAAGTAAGTGAATTATTATTTACATCAGGAACAACATCAGAATCAAAAATAGTAATGCTTTCACATAGTAACATAATGTCAGATGTGAATATCGCAAAACAAGTAATTGATATAAATGAAAATGATGTTTTATTGTCGGTATTACCTTTACATCATACATTTGAAAATACATGTGGATTAATTGGACCATTATGTTCAGGCTCAAATATTGCATACAATGATGAATTAAGAAATGTTTCAAAAAATTTAAAAAGAATGAAACCAACTATGGTATTAGTAGTACCTAGATTTATGGAATTATTCGAATATCAAATAAAAAAAGAAATTGAAAAACAAGGAAAAGATGATTTAGTAAATAAAATTGTTAATATTTCTTCAAAAATAAATATTGGAAATAATTTAAAGAAAAAAATATT
This sequence comes from uncultured Muribaculaceae bacterium, assembly GCA_964389735.1. GTDB lineage: Bacteria > Bacillota_I > Bacilli_A > RF39 > UBA660 > JAQUVS01. The sequence continues at coordinate 49,774 of CAYMEJ010000001.1, read as the reverse complement.
TAAAGATATTCATGAAGGATTTGGTGGGAATATTAAAGTATTTATTGTAGGAGGAGCAGCAGCAAATCCAGAAATATCTAAATTTATGCGTGGACTTGGGTTTAGAGTAATTCAAGGATATGGTTTAACAGAGTGTTCACCTATGGTATGTTTAAATGCTATAGAAGACTTTAGAGATAATTCAGTGGGTAAAGCATTGCCAAAAACTGATGTTGTTATCAATAATCCTAATGAAGATGGAATAGGTGAAATTAAAGTAAAAGGACCACAAGTAATGCTTGGGTACTATAAAAATGAAAAAGCAACAAAAGAAGTAATTAAAGAAGATGGATACTTTTATACTGGAGATTTAGGATCAATAGATAAAAAAGGTTTTGTTAGAGTAAAAGGTAGATGTAAAAATCTAATAGTTACCTCAAATGGGAAAAATATCTATCCTGAAGAAATAGAAGAAGTAGTTAATAATAATGAACTTATTAAAGAATCCTTATTATATGATAAAGAAATGAATAATGGGCGTAATGTTTTATCTATTGACATAGTATTAAATGATGAAATAACAAAAAGAATAAAAGAAAATCCAACTTGCAAAGAAGAAATTAAAGAAGTAATAAAAGAATATTTAAACTCACTAAATGAAACATTACCAGAATATAAAAGAATTTCAAATTTTGAAATAAAAGACAAAGAATTTGATAAAACTACTACATTAAAAATAAAAAGATACAAGGTTAATAACAAATAAGTTAGAGTATTATTATGTACTCAAGTAATAAATATTTGTCAATTTGACAAATAAAGATAATCATGCTAGAATATGCCTTAATATTTTTAATAAAAAGGGGGAAATATTATGGAAGGGAAAAGTATATACATAGTTGCAAGCTTTACAGACACAGTTCCAGGACGACTAATTAAAACTAGAGCTAAAATAACGTTTTGGAATAGACATTTTGGTGACTATTATTCACATATTTCATTATCAAGAGATAATGTATTAGATAATATGATGTCATTTGCAAGAAGAAAAATAGATGAACCATTAAATGCTGGACTTGTTAAAGAAGATATAAGAGAAGGATTATTTTCATTAAATAAGAAAAGTGAAATGGCAGTTATGAAATTAGATGTAAGTGAAGACCAATATACAGGAATTTGTAATTCGATGGAAAAATATTGGGGCAATAAAGGAAAATACAATTTTAACTTTCCAGGTATGATATCACTTATTCTAACTGGGAGAGTTGGAATGCCTTCGAAAGACAATTTCTTTTGTTCTGAATGGTTGGCTACCGTTTTAAAAGAAAATGGAATAGAGTTATTTGGAAAAAGAAGACCTTGCAGCACAAGACCTTTTGATTTCTGTTGTGCATTAAAGAAAAACGTTATTTATGAGGGTTTAATTTCAGAGTATCCTTCATTTATAAATGGTGAAAAAATTAAAAATGAGGTTGTTTCTAATAAAAAAGAATCAGTTATTTCACAAATAGAAACAGCTAAAACATTGCAATTAACAAAGCAAAGGAGATTAGTATAATATGCCAGGTCCTAAAACCCATGACATTTTTTACAAAGAAGTTAAACCTTTATTAACAGATAAAACATTATCTGGATTTCCAAATTATGATAAATATCGTATTTTTGCACAAGGACATGATTTTTTAATATATCATGATTTCTATAAAATATTTACTTTTGATAAATTAAATAATAATGTAGAAGATTCAAAAAAATTACAAGAATTTAAATTTCAAGAGTTTGTATATAATTATTTAAATGAAGCAAATAAAACTGGTGCTATAGAAGATGAACAAGTTCGTTCATTTATTGGGCCAGGATATGTATTACATCATATATTAGATGCATATACACATCCACAAATTATTTATTATTCAGGAGACCATGAACGAGATCCTAAAAATAAAACATGGATGCATGGTATTGTAGAAAATCTATTAGATATATATATGATGAAAACAAAAGAAAATAAGGATCCTAAAACATATGATGTTAGTAAAGATTTCAATATAGAAAATTTAAAAATTGAAAAATATTTATTAGAAACATTAAATAAAAGTTTAAAAGGAACTTATGATATTGAAAATGGTGGTAAAGATTTTTATGAATCATTTTATCAAGTAGAACTATTTATGAAAGTATTTAAATATGATCCAATAGGATTCAAAAAGATAATTTTTGATATTGTTGATCCATTATTTAAAGGAAGTAGTTCATTCTCATATCACAGAGATTATAAAGCTGCAGAAGAATTTCTAAATAATGAACATAGTATATGGTTGAATCCTATTGATGATTGTATTCAATCATATGAGTCATTTATGGATTTATATAATAAAGCGCTTGTGGATGGAGCAGAAATAGTTAATAAACTAGAAAGCGTTTGTCAAACCGGAATAATAAATCAAGATGAAATATATTCTATTATTCCAAATGTTGCATCAACTCATGGCCTTGAGTGTGGTCAAAAGTGTAAAATTAAAAATAAGAAAATCAGATAAAATTAATTTGATTTTCTTTTTTTTATTTAAATAATATTATTTTTATGTTATAATTATAAAAATAATAGGAGTTGAGACTTTATGGGAAGTATTTTTTTTCAAATATGCAGTATTGTTTATTTAATATTAGTTATGTTTGTTTATTATTATAAGAAAAAACTAAATACTTTGGAAAACTTAATATATAAATTTTTAATGATTACATGCTTAATTACATTAATATTTGACATTGTTAGTGTAGAAGTAGCATTAATTGTTCCTAAATCACTATATGCTGTGTTATTTTGTAAGTTTTATTTAGTATGTATACTTTCATGGATTTTTACATTTACATATTATATGTTTACTATATCTTCAACAAAAAATGTTGGTTTGGTGTCTATGGAAAATAATCAAAATATTGAATATTTTAAAAAACTATTTTACAAAATATTATTTTTATTTATTATATCAAGTATTATTGTAATGATTATCCCTATAGATATTTATGCTAAGGATAGTATTATGTACACTAGTGGACTTAGTCCAACAATTACTTATGTTATAACAGGTATTTGTATTTTTTCTTGGGCAATTATTATGATAAAAAACTATGCTAAATTGAAAGATAAAAAATATTTGCCAGCATTCTTAATAATAGTATTTGGTATAGTAGCAATATTAATTCAATCATTATATCCACAAATTTTATTAGTTACAGCAGTAACTGCATTTGTAACAGTATTTGCATATTTTACAATAGAAAATCCAGATATGAAAATGATTGAACAATTAAATGAAGCAAAAGAACAAGCTGAAAAAGCAAATAGTGCTAAGAGTGATTTCTTATCTAATATGTCTCATGAAATAAGAACACCATTAAATGCTATTGTAGGGTTCAGTCAAGCTTTACAAGAAGAAGATATACCTGATAGTGCAAAAGAAGAAGTTAATGATATTATGTCAGCTTCAGAGAGCTTATTAGATATAGTTAATGGTATACTTGATATTTCTAAGATAGAAGCTAACAAACTAGAAATAGTTAATATAGAATATGAATTTAAAAAAGTGTTTAATGATCTAGTAGCACTTACTAAAGCAAGATTAGGAGAAAAACCTTTAGATTTTAGATTTAGTTATGATGAAAGTATTCCTCCAGTATTATATGGAGATTATGCAAGAATTAAACAAATTACACTTAATATACTAACTAATTCAGTTAAATATACTAGACATGGATTTATTGATTTTAAAATAAGTTCTATTATGAAAGATGATATATGTCGTTTAATTATATCAGTTGAAGATTCTGGTATAGGAGTTAAAAAAGAAAATATTAGTAAATTATTTGCTAAATTTGAAAGAGTAGATCTAGAACAAAATATTACTATTGAAGGTACTGGATTAGGTTTAGCAATTACAAAAAGATTAGTAGAATTAATGAATGGTAAAATAGTAGTACAATCTACATATGGAAAAGGTACTAAATTTACTATTGCAATAGATCAAAAAATAGTAAAAGGTAAAACAACATTAGAAGCACCTGTTGATACTTCAACAGAATTATCTAACTTTGATTTTACTAGTAAACGTGTATTAGTAGTAGATGATAATAAAATAAATTTAAAAGTAGCTTCAAGATTATTACAATCTTATAATATGCATGTAGAAACAGTAGATAGTGGATTCTTATGTATAGATAAGATTAATAATCACGAGAAATTTGATTTAATATTACTAGATGATATGATGCCTAGAATGAGTGGTGTAGAAACTCTTGGTAAATTAAAACAAATTGAAGGTTATGATATACCAACAATAGCTCTTACTGCTAATGCTATTTCAGGAATGAAAGAAAAATATTTATCAAATGGATTTGATGATTACTTATCTAAACCAATTGATAAAGAAGAATTAAAGAGAGTAATAATAAAATTTTTAAACAAATAATTAAAATATATGTTATAATTTAATAAGAATAGGATGTGTTTATATGAAAGATGTTAATATATTAAAGAATAATGGTGTTAATTTAGAAAAAAGTTTAGAATTATTTGGTGATATGTCAGTATATGATGAAACACTAGAAGATTTTTTAGGAGAAGTTGATGGTAAATTAGAAAAAATTAAAGCTTTTAAAGAATCAGCAGATATGGCTAATTATGCAATACTTGTTCACTCATTAAAAAGTGATGCAAAATATTTTGGTTTTGAAAGATTAGCAGAATTATCATATCAACATGAAATGGAAAGTAAAGCAAACAATTTTTACTTCGTATCAGATCATTATGATGAATTAATGACTGAAGCAAATAAAATAGTAGCACTAGTAAAACAATATTTAGGAAAAGAAACAGCAACTGAAGAAGTACATGTAACTGCACCAGTAGTTCATGATAAGAGAATATTAGTAGTAGATGATTCCACTATCATAAGAAACTTTATCCAAAAAATATTTGATGATAATTATGAAGTAGTAGTTGCAAATGATGGTCAAGAAGCATTGAATATCGTTGCAGATAATATTAACACACATAAAAATAACATAGTAGGTATGTTATTAGATTTAAATATGCCAAACGTAAATGGATTTGCAGTACTTGAATTCTTTAAACAAAATAATTTATTTACAAGAATACCAGTTTCAATAATAACAGGAGATAGTTCTAAAGAAATAATTGATAGAGCGTTTACTTACCCTATTATTGATGTACTTAATAAACCATTTAATGAAATAAATGTAAAAAGAATAGTAGAAAAAACAATTAGTTTTCATAACTAAAAAAGTGTTATTTAACACTTTTTTTTATTTCTAATCTTTTCATATTATTTTCTCTATTCATATATTCTCTCATAGTAGATATAATATCACTTTTATCATTTATACAATCAATATCGATAATTCCAAAATTTTCATTAAGTTTTACCTCAAAAATAGGTAAAGTTAATAAATAATTAAAATCATCTGTCTTTAAATCACCATCTATCTTAGTAAACGGCCATTTAATTCTAGCATTATGTGCTTCCGTAACTTTATGTTCTAAAGGATTCATATATTTTTCTAATGCAGGTATTGCAATGTCAATAAGATTATTTCTATTAACAAAAATCATAACATCATTATCGTTAAGCATACTGGATTCTTTAGGTACAAAATAAAAAGTATTAATTTTACTCATAATTCCTCCTATAAAAAATAGAAGTATTATCATATGACAATACTTCTAACTTAATTTTTACTACTAAAACAATGTTAACACTTTAAAAAATAAAAGTCAAATATATATATTTTTACTTTAAACTAAGCATATAATTATGATATAATCATTGTTAGGATGTGATATTATGAAAGTCTTAATAAGTGCCGGTGGTACTGGTGGTCATATATATCCAGCTCTTGCAATTATGAATAAGATAAAAGAGATGGAACCAGATAGCAAATTTTTATATATTGGTACAACTAATCGTATGGAATCCACTATGATACCAAATATGAATATTCCATATGTAGGTATTGAAATACAAGGACTTAATAGAAAAAATCCATTTAAAAATATTGAAACAATTAAAAAATTAAATATAGCAAAAAAAAGAGTAAAAGAAGAATTAAATAAATTTCATCCAGACATTGTATTAGGTATAGGAGGATATGTAACATTCCCAGTAATTTCAACTGCAAAGAAAATGGGGTATAAGACATTTATTCATGAACAAAACTCCATACCTGGATTATCTAATAGATATTTAAGTAAATATGCTGATTCAATAGGAGTATCTTTACCAGGATCAATGAAATACTTTCCAAAGAAGAAAACATTTATTTCAGGTAATCCTAGAAGCGAAGAAGCAATAAAAGAAAAACCATTAAGTAAAACAGAATATAAATTAGATGAACATAAAAAATTAGTAGTTATAGTAATGGGTTCATTAGGTTCACTTACTATGAATAATAAATTTAAAGAAATATTAACAAAATTTAATAATAAAGAATATGAAGTATTATTTGTTACTGGAAAAGATTACTATGAAGAATATAGTAAAATTGAATTAGCAAATAATGTTCATATTGTTCCATATATTGATAAAATGTTAGGACTTATGAAAAATACTGATTTAATAGTATCAAGAGCAGGTGCTAGTATTATTAGTGAAATAACTGCTATTGAATTACCAAGTATATTAATACCAAGTCCTTATGTAACACATAATCATCAATATCTAAATGCAAAAGAACTAGAAGACAATAATGCATCATTTATAATAGAAGAAAAAGATTTAACTAGTGATATTCTTATAAATAAAATAGATGAAATATTAAATAATAAAGAATTATATGATAAAATGAAAAAAGGGGCTTCTAAATTAAAAATAGAAGATAGTGCAACCAGAATATATAATAAAATAAAAACATTAATAGATGGAGAATAACATTATGGAGAATTGGATAACAGAATTAAAAGAAAAGAAACTAGGTAAAATTTTAGAAAATGTTGTACTAAAAAACTATACTACTTATAAAATAGGTGGAACAGCAAAAGTAATGATATTTCCAAAAAATATTGAAGATTTAGTTGAATTAATTAAATATATTAAAATTAAAAATATTAAATATTTTGTTTTAGGTAATGGATCAAATGTAATATTTAGTGATAAAGAATTTGATGGTATTATTATAAAACTAGATTGCTTTGATGATATAGAAATCAAAAAAGATGTAATAACAGCAGGAGCAGGAGCTTCTTTAATGAAAACAGCATTAAAATCAGCAAGAGAAGGACTAACAGGTTTAGAATTTGCAACAGGTATACCAGGAACTGTTGGTGGTGCAGTATATATGAATGCTGGAGCATATAAAAGTGATATGGGTTATGTTGTAAAAAAAGTACAAGTATTAACACCAGATTTAAAAGTAATTACAATGGTAAATAAAGAATTAGATTTCCACTATAGAACATCATTCTTAAAAAGACATAAAGGATATATATGTTTACAAGCAACTATCAAATTACAAAAAGGAAATAAAGATTTAATATCAGAAGTAATAACTGAAAGAAAGAAAAGAAGAGTAGAATCTCAACCGTTAGAATACCCATCTGCAGGTAGTGTATTTAGAAATCCTAAAGATATGTTTGCAGGTAAATTAATAGAAGATTTAGGATTAAAAGGATTAATAAAGGGTGGAGCACAAATTAGTAATAAACATGCTAATTTCATAGTAAATATTGGTAATGCTAATGCCCAAGATGTTTATGATTTAATTCACTTTGTTAAAGAAACAGTAAAACAAGAATATGATATAGAATTAAAAGAAGAACAAGAATTTGTAAATTGGGAGTAGATAAATAATGGCAAAAAAAGTAAAGAAAAAATTAAAGATTAAATTGTTACCTTTATTTGTATTTATAATCCTACTAGTAGTAGGATATTTTGCCGTTATGTTATGTACAAAAATTCCAATAAAAAATATATATGTAATTAATAATAACATAGTAACTGATCAAGAAATAATAGAATTAGCAGGCATAGATGATTATCCATCTTTTTTATCAACATCCATTTCTAAAATGAAAAAGAAAATATTAAAAAATCCATATATAAAAGATGTTAAAATAACTAAACAATTATTAGCAGAAGTTCATATAAGAGTAATTGAACATCAAGTATTACTTAGAAAACAAGAAAATAATAAGTTAGTATTAGAAGATTTAACAGAATTAGATAATAATGAAAATATTGAAGTACCAACATTATTAAATTATGTTCCAAATGATAAGTATGCTACTTTAATAAATAAAATGCTTAAAGTAGACGATGAAATATTAAAGAAAATATCAGAAATGACTTATACTCCTAATGATAAAGATGCAGATAGATTTTTATTATATATGAATGATGGTAATAGTGTTTATTTAAATCTTACAAAATGGAAACAAATAAACTACTATGATGATGTAGTACCACAATTAGAAGGCAAAAAAGGAATTCTTAATTTAGATAATGGAAATCACTTTGAAATAATAGAGTAATCTTATAAAGATTGCTTTTTTTCTTGTTTTGTGGTATAATATGCACCAATAAGAGGGGTTGATTGTATGTTTGCAGAATTCTTAAAAAAAGATGAATTTTATAAAAAATATATGCAACTATATGCAATGAGACAAGCAATTGGTAATTTGGAAATGGAAGATAGTAAAACAGAAATATTATATCCAAATCGTACACAAGAAATGTTTAATAATTTAAATGCTTTTGATAATATATTAGCAGCTAATCCAGAAAAAATATCTCCATATGATTTAATAGATATAGCAGATGATGTTAATAAGAATGTAGGATTCTATGATAAGGGATTTAGAAGAACACAAGTAGAAGTTGTAAGAGCACAAAACTTTTTTCCACCAGCTGGTAAAGATGTAGCACCAGCAATATATTCATTATTTAATGGATATCATAAAATATGGTTTGATATGCCAGTATATGAAAAAGAAGCAAAATTTCATATTGAATTAGTTAGAATTCAACCTTTTGAAGACGGTAATAAAAGAACAGCAAGAATACTAACTAATTATAATTTATGTAAACAAAATAGAGCACCAGTAGTAATAAATGGTTTAGATACTGATGAATACTTTGGATACATAGATAATTATGATGTAGATGGTTTTGCTAATTTCTTAAAAGACAAATCAAATGAAGAATTTAAAATAATGATTAATTTATATAGAAATATAGTAGGAGATTCATTTGAATTAGATGATCCTATTGCAGAACTAAAAGATGGTGATGTTAGAATTTATGAAGTAGCTAGAAAAATGATTCTAGATATGGATAAAATACCTAATGAAGAAGATAAACCACTTATTAAAAAATTAATAAATGAAAATGAAAAGAGGTAATACCTCTTTTTCTTTTATTAAAAACTCTTTTCAATAAAAAATATTTATTGTATAATGTATATTAATAGGAGAGGATAGCCATGAAAAAAGTTTACACTGGTATTGATATTGGAAGTAGTTCAATTAAGATAGTTGTAAGTGAAGTAGTAAATGAAGAGTTTCATGTACTTGCTAGCACTTCTATTAAATCAAAGGGAATTAAAAAAGGATTTATCACTTCTGAAGAAGAAGCATTAGAATCAATAATAGAAGCAAAAAAAGATATAGAAAAGAAATTAGGTATTAATATAGACCAAGCTATTGTAACAGTACCTTCAGATGATAGGGAAATAAGTATTGTTCAAGGCGAAATAAAGATATTAAATGATGATAATATAGTAAGTGGTAATGATATTATAAAAGTATTACAAGATGCAGTGTTAGGACAAGTTCCAGAAGGAAGAGAACTAGTAACAGTTATTCCAATAGCATTCCATGTAGATGATGACGAAGGTGTTAAAAATCCACGAGGTGCTAAAGGAGAAGAATTAAGAGTAAAAGCAGTATTAACCACTATTCCTAAAATAAATATTAGACCAATATTATCAGTAATGAAACAAGCAGAAATAGATGTTACAGATATCACTTTGGGAGCTGTAGGAGACTATTATCAAATAAAAAATCCAGAATACGATAAACAAGTTGGTGCAATTGTAAATATAGGATACTCAAGTATAGAAGTATCAATATTTAATAAAGGAATAATGATAAAGAACGAAAAGATAGATACTGGAAGTAGATATGTTGACAAAGACATATCATTTATGTATAAAATAGAAAGAGGAAAAGCAAAAGCCTTAAAAGAAAATTTTGCAGTGGCAAGTAAAAAATATGCAGATAGTAATGATATAACAGAGACAACAAACAAGTTTGGTGATAGAATAACAATTAATCAATCAGAAATTGCAGAAATAACAGAAGCTAGAGTCACAGAATTATTAAAATTTGCTAAAAAACAAATAAATATCTTAACAAATAGAGAAATTAGTTATATAATAATAACTGGGGGAATTAGCGAGTTAGCTGGTTTTCAATATGTAGTTGAAAACGTTTTTGGAAGAATAGCCAATACTTTAAATATGACAAGTATGGGTATTAGAAACAATATGTATTCTAGTGCTATGGGTATAAATAAATATTTCTATAATAAATTAGAATTAAGAGGAAAAACGTATTCCATGTTTAATGAAAAGAAATCAGAAGAATTGATTTCACCAAAAAAGAAAATGATAAATCTTAATAGTGATACAATCATTAGTAAAGTTTTAGAAGATTTTGACAGGTAAAATAAGGAGGATTTATATGTTAGGCGGATTAGAAGTAGATCAATTAGCAAAAATTAAGGTAATAGGCTGCGGTGGCGGTGGAGGAAATGCTGTTAACAGAATGATAGAATCAGGAGTTAAAGGTGTAGAATTCATAGTTGCTAACACAGACCTACAAGTATTAAACAACTCAAAAGCAGACGTAAAAATTCAAATTGGAGCATCACTTACTGATGGATTAGGTGCAGGAGCAAAACCAGAAATAGGACGTGAAGCAGCAGTTGAATCAAAGAAAGAATTAGAAGAAGCATTAAAAGGTGCTGATATGGTATTCATCACATGTGGAATGGGTGGAGGAACTGGTACAGGAGCTGCACCAGTAATAGCAGAAATAGCACAAAGCTTAGGAGCATTAACAGTAGCAATAGTTACTAAACCATTTGGTTTCGAAGGAAAGAAAAGAATGGAAAATGCTTTAGCAGGATTAGAAGAATTAAAGAAACATGTAGATACATTAATAGTTATTCCAAATGATAGATTAAGAGAAATTATTGATCAAACTACACCAATGTTAGAAGCATTCAAAGAAGTAGATAATGTACTTCGTAGAGGTGTACAATCAATTTCAGATTTAATAGCAGTAGTTGGGTTAGTTAACCTTGACTTTGCAGATGTAAAAGCAGTAATGCAAAACTCTGGAAATGCAATAATTGGTATTGGTATTGGTATGGGAGAAGATAGAGCAATAGAAGCTGCTAAACAAGCCGTTTCTAGTCCACTTCTTGAAACTAGTATTTCCGGTGCAACAGATGCTATTATTAATGTAACTGGTGGAGTTAACTTAACATTATTTGAAGCTGAACAAGCAGCAGAAGTTGTAAGAGCAGCAGCAAATACAAATATTAATATTATATTTGGATCAGTAATTAATGAAAACTTAAATGATGAAATCATTGTTACAGTAATAGCAACAGGATTCGAAAAAGAAGAAGAAGAACCAACACCATTGTATAATAATGTTCAAACAGCAACTAGACGTGCAGCACCAAAAGAAGTAGAAATAATTGATTTTGAAGAAGATGAAGAAGAAGACGATGATGACGATGATGTTCCAGCATTCTTAAAAAATAGAAATTTCTAAAAAGATTTTAAACACTAAATAAATATTTAGTGTTTTTTTATTTAAATATTTTTGTATATTTGATATAATGTAAATATAATGAGGTGTCGACATATGGGAAAAAAGAAAAAAAGAAGAAGTAGTGAAAAGACTTTTAATCATAAAGAAGAATTAGTTGGAATAATTCTAATAATAGTAACTATTTTAAGTATAGTACCAAAACCTTTTGGTATTGTTGGTGAAATAGGGGCATCTTTTGCTATGTTCTTAGTAGGAACTGGATATCAAATATTATTACTATTATTATTAATATTAGGATTATATTTATTAATAAAAAGAGAATGGCCAGACTTCTTTAGTGGTAAAATGATAGGATTCTATGTCATTGTAATTGGATTAATGGTTTTATCTCATATTAATTATGTTCTAGAAAACTCTAATGACACTATGAAAGTAATTGAATCAACAGTAGATAACTTAATATCAAACTTTTCTCATATAGCAAATGGAAGTGCTCTAACACTTAAAGGTGCAGGAATAATAGGAGCGGCTTTCAGTGTATTATTTATGCAATTATTTGCTAAAGAAGGAACTTATATAGTAGCATTTATCTTAATAGGAGCAGGAATTATTACAGTAACTGGTTTCTCAATAGTAGATTGGTTAAGTGCAAAGAAAGATGCTAGAAAACAAAGAAAAGAAGAAAAAAGACTTAATAAAGAAAATAAAATGCATGCTTCTGCAGTAGTAGTAAATGATTCAACTCCAGATGAAGAAGAAAGTAATAAGATAAAAATTCATAGTATTGATGAATTAACACATGTGAAAGAAGAACCAAATCAAGGAGAAAATACAAATAAAGAAGAATTTGAAGGTAATGAAATAATACCTACAAATACTAAATATAAATTACCAAGTATTAATATGTTAGCAGTAAATAAAAATAAAAAAGCAGGTAATACTAATGAAGCAATTGAAAATAATATTGAAAAACTTGAAAGAGTATTAAAAGACTTTGGAATAATTGGTAAAGTAGTAGAAGTAAATGTTGGTCCTAGTGTTACACAATATGAACTAGAAATAAAATCAGGTACCAAAGTTAGTAAAATAACAAGTTTAAGTAAAGAAATATCTTTAGCATTAGCTAAAAAAGATGTTCGTATTCAAGCACCTATTCCTGGTAAATCAACAGTAGGTATTGAACTTGCTAATGATACTACTCAAATGGTAGGATTAAGAGAAATACTAGAAACAATTCCACAAAATAAAAATAATAGTAAATTACTAGTAGCATTAGGTAAAAATATAATGGGTAATAGTATTTATTGTGAAATAGATAAAACCCCACACTTATTAGTAGCAGGTTCTACTGGTAGTGGTAAATCAGTTTGTATTAACTGTATAATAGCATCCATCTTAATGAGAACTAAACCAAATGAAGTAAAATTAGTTTTAGTTGATCCAAAAAAAGTAGAACTTTCAATGTATAATGGAATACCACACTTATTAATACCAGTTGTAACTGATCCAAAAAAAGCAAGTGATGCTTTAAAAAGAATAGTTAGAGAAATGGAAGATAGATATGATATCTTTAGTGATAAAGGTGTTAAAAATATTACTACATATAATGAATGGGTAGATAAACAAAACGAAAAACTTCCTGAAAGTGAACATAAAAATCATATGAGTTATATAGTTGTTATTGTAGACGAACTTGCTGACTTAATGATGGTTGCAAGTAAAGAAGTTGAAGATTCAATCATGAGAATTACACAAATGGCACGTGCTGCAGGAATACATTTAATAGTAGCAACACAAAGACCTTCTACAGATGTAATTACAGGTGTAGTAAAGGCTAATATACCTTCACGTATATCTTTTGCAGTATCATCTAATATTGACTCAAGAACTATATTAGATATGAGTGGTGCAGAAAAATTATTAGGTAAGGGTGATATGTTATTCTTACCAATGGGAGAAAATGCTCCTGTTCGTGTACAAGGTGCATATGTATCAGATGAGGATTTACAAAAAATAGTAGATTACACAGTAACTCAACAAAAAGCTCAATATGATGAAAGATTCTTAAACTTAGGTCAAGAACAACATGAGGATGATGGAAGAATGGGTCTATCAGATGTAAAAAATGCAAAAGAAGAATATGATGATCCTTTATATAATGAAATAGTAGAATTTACAATAATGAGTGGTAAAATAAGTGCATCATTATTACAAAGAAAATATCGTCTAGGATATAATCGAGCAGCAAGAATTATAGACTTGTTAGAAGAACGAGGAATAATCGGACCTGCTAATGGATCTAAACCAAGAGAAGTACTAGTCAAGTTAGACGAAGAAGATGAAGAATAAAAAAAGTCTTAGTTAATTCTAAGACTTTTTACTTTATCTAATTCTTTAGTTAAGTTTTTATATCCATCTTTATGAAAAGTAATTCCTGTACTATCAAAAGCATCAAAACACTTATCATAATAATTATATCTTAATTTTTTAAGTAGATATAATCCTTTTTCTTTATCTTTTTTATAATAATCAAACAAGTCAAGAGTACTTAAAGTTGATAATGCAGTTTGCATATTATAAGAAGGATCTTCATTAGCATAAGTATCAAAGATATCATCTATATCTAAATCAACACCATCTTCCTTTAATTTAGTATTAACCATATCTCTATCAAAATCACTATCAACTGTAAAGGAATCAGTCATTATTTTACCAATATATAAACTATCCAAACAATTATCTAATATTGACAAAGAATTTTCTTTTATTGATAACAAATCAGCATTTTCACCTAATTTTAATTTTTTAGCATTTTCTTCCAAAAAATTTAAATAAGCATAATCACAAAATATTCCTTCAGTTTCTTTTAAATAAAAATATTCTGAGTTTTCCTTAATACAAGGTAATTTCAACATAAAAATCATATGCATTATTTCATGTGGTAGTGTAAATAAATCATTAATAGTATGATCTCTATTAATAACTGAATATGGAATCATATTAATATCATCAATAACAGTAAAACCATATTCATAATCTTCATCAACAAAATCTCTAATATGAATTAAATGTTTATTAGGATCAATTAATCTTTCAAATTGATCATATAATTCCTTATCACCAAGTGATTTAAAAAAAGCATAAGTCATTTCAATAATATCATCTATTGAAAAATCACAAATACTAAAACCAAAATCTTCTCTAAATAATTCCTCAAAAACTTTATAATTTTTTTTATAAATATCATTTGTAATAGTCAATAAATCATTATTAATATAACAATAATCATCAACAAAACCTTCTCTACAACATATTAAATCTTCTTTACTCATTTCGTCTTTCTTAAAAACTTTATTATAATATGTTTCTATCAAATCATTATAATTTGCTATATTATCATATACATTATCATTAGGAATATTTTTATTTAATAATAATTTAAATAGTTTTAATCTTCTTCTTTTTAAATCATCTATATTCCAAGAAAGATTATCCAATAGAACCATCTCCCTTTTTTATTAAAGACTTAACATGTTTATTTAAATTACTATAATTATCTTCAAAGAAATGTATTTCACTATTTTCTAAAATAGTAAAAATATTATTAGAATCATAATTCTTAATATTTTTAATAATATATATAGCTTTTTCCCTATCAGTTAAATATAAATAGTATAAATCAAGTGCACTTAAGTAAGATGTAGTAAATCTCATTAATGATCTAGAATCAGAAGAAATATATTCTTTAAAATTATCTTTATCAACTTCAAAGTTCATTCCTTCACTAATAAGTTTCTTATTAAATTTATTCCATCTAATTTTTTTACTTTCAATAGAACTTTCTAATAAACTAGTACCAATATATAATTCTAATAAAGCATCAGCATAAGTATAATAATCAATTACTCCAAAAAACTCCACATCATCTTTAAATAAATCTCTATCACTCATAAATTTTTCAAATATCATATTACAAAAAAATCCTTCTATTTCATCTAAGTAATAGTGATCTGTATCAACAGTAGAATTCTTAATATTCATACTCTCAATAATCATATGCATTATTTCATGTGCAGCAGTTTCAAAGTCCCTAGTAGTATTACTTCTAACAATATTACAATATTGACTATTATCATCAAAAGACTTAAATGCTAAACCTTGATAATTATATGGATTTTCCTTTAAATATTGAATGTTAATTAAATGTTTTTTAGGATTACTAATATTTTTAAATTTATCATATATTGTCTTATCTCCAATACTTTTATAAAATGAATCAATAATCATTAATAAATCATCATTAGAAAAAGCAAGTCCAGATATGGTACTATCTTTATCGTAATTAGTAGAAGAAGTTACTAAATTAATAGGTTTTAATAATACTTCACATAGTTTAAAATTAACCGTTCTTATATCAGGATAAACAGTATGACATAAATAATCAAAATCATCTTGTAAAACAGTATCATCCTTAGTTTCAAAAACCGAAGGAGAGAAGGTATCACTAATAGAAATACTTTGTTTTTTTAAATTATATATGCTAAGCATATTTTCATATACATCAATAGATTCATATGAATTATAATCAGTATAGTTACTAGCAATATAAGATTTTTGACAATTAAGTAATCTTTTTCTAATATCATTAATATCCCATTGATATTTAGCCATATACTTCACCCCTTAAATTAACTTAATATTCTATAATTAAATGCATTAAAAGTCAATAAAATAGTTCCTAATATAAGCACTTTATGATATAATTTTAATATAGAAAGAAGGTTAGAGTATGGCAACACCACATATAGAATGCGAAATAAATGAAATAGCAAAAACTGTTATTATGCCAGGTGATCCTTTAAGAGCTAAAGTAATAGCAGAAACATTTCTAGAAGATTATAAGTTAATTAATAATGTTAGAGGTATGTTAGGATATACGGGTAAATATAAAGATAAATATGTAACAGTAATGTCTTCAGGTATGGGAATGCCTAGTATTGGTATTTACTCATATGAATTATACAAGTTTTACGATGTAGAAAATATAATAAGAGTAGGAACCTGTGGAGCATATACTAAAGATTTAAATTTATATGATGTAATATTAGTAAGCAATTGTTATTCAGAAAGTTCGTATGCAAAAACACAAAATGGTTGTACTGATAACATAATGTACTCTAATCAAACATTAAATGAAAAAATAATAAATGCTGCTAATATGAATAATTCTCATTTAACAATAGGAACAATTCATAGTAGTGATGTTTTCTATAAAGAAAATGATAACTTTATGGAATTATATAATAAATATGGTTGTATAGCTTCAGAGATGGAATCATTCGCACTATTCCATAATGCAAATGTATTAGGAAAAAAAGCTGCATGCTTATTGACTGTATCAGATAACTTAGTAACAAAAGAACATTCATCAAGTGAAGAAAGACAAAATAAATTTAAGGAAATGATGATAATAGCATTAGATTCCGTTTTATTATAATTAAATAAATAATAGACATAATAATAATACAAAAGGAGATTAAGATATGGAATACAAAAAAATTAATTTAGGTTCATATAATTTACATTTAATAAATACAGATAGATTTAAAACAATAACAGTAAGAGTACTTTTAAGAAAAGAAAGTAATAAAGAAGAAATAACATTAAGAAATTTTCTAAATGAAATATTAAATTATTCATCAGGAACATACAAAACAAAAAGAGAATTAGTATTAAGAACACAAGAATTATATGGAGTATCAATAGGAGCAACAACTGATAGAGGTGGTAATTATAGCAATATAAACTTTTATCTAACAATGCTAAATGAAAAATATACAGAAAAAGGAATGTTAGATCAAAGTTTAGGATTATTAAGTGATGTTTTATTTAATCCTAATGTTAAGAATAATGAATTTGATAAAGATTCATTTAATAATACTATGCAAATAGAAAAAGTATATATTGAAGCCCTAAAAGAAAATCCAAGTAAATATGCAACAATAAGATTATTTGAATCATTAGATAAAGATATGCCTTATACAAGTTGTGAACTTGGGACTATTGAACAATTAAATAAAATTGATAGAAAGAACCTATATGATTTCTATAAAAAAGTAATAAATGAAAGTTTAGTAGATGTATTTGTAATAGGAAAAATTGATTTTGATGAAACAGAAAAATTAATCAAAAAACATATGAAATTTAATACTTTAAAAAGGAATAAAATAGATCCAATTATTGAACAAACAAAGTTTGATAAAACAAAAGAAGTTATAGAAGAAGAACCTATTAGTCAATCTAATTTAGCAATAGCATCAAAAATAAAAAAATTAAATAAGTATGAGAGAAACTATGTATTATCAATTTATAATATGATATTAGGAGGATGTGCAGAATCGAAGTTCTTTAATAACATCAGAGAAAAATATTCATTGGCATATCATATAAGTTCATCAGTTCGTAAATTAGATAATTTAATGATAATTAAAGCAGGAATAGCAAATGAAAACTATAAAAAAGTACTTGAATTAATTAATAAAGAAATGAAAGATATGGAAAAAGGTAATTTCACAGAAGAAGATATAGAAAAAGCAAAAAATAAATATATTAGTTTCTTAGAAGAAGTAAAAGATTCTCCAAATGCAATAACTGAAACTTATGTTGCAAAAGATTTATTAGACATTGGAGAAATAGAAGAAAGATTAGTAGAAATAAAGAAAGTAACGAAAGAAGAAATAATGAAAGTTGCAAAAAATATTTCTATTGATACTATATACTTATTGAAAGGAACTTTAGAGAATGAAGGAAATTAAATTAGAAGGATTAGATGAATCAATATACTATAAGAAATTAAAAAATGGTTTAGATGTATATCTTATGCCATATAAAAATAAAACTAATTATATAATGCATTATGTTACTAAATATGGATCAGTTAATACAGAATTTGTTCCATATGGTAAAAAAGAAATGATTAAGGTACCAGATGGTATAGCACATTTCCTAGAACATAAAATGTTTGAACAAGAAGAAGGTCCAATTCCATTCCAGTTTGCAGCACAGTCAGGTGCAGATTGTAATGCAATGACAAGCTATACTTCAACTAGATATTTGTTTGAAGGAAATAAAGGATTTGAAGAAAATTTAGAATATTTAATTAATTATGTATCATCACCGTATTTTACAGATGAGAATGTTGAAAAAGAAAAAGGTATAATAATAGAAGAAATAAAACAATATGATGATCAAATAGAATGGGAATTAGATAATTTAATGAGAGCAGCAACATATCAAATAGATCCTGTTAGATATGATATAGCGGGAACTAAAGAATCAGTATCATCTATTACAAAAGAAAATCTATATGATTGTTATAATTCATTCTATCAACCATCAAATATGTTTATGATGATATGTGGTAATTTTGATAAAGATAAAGCATTAGAAATAATTGAAAAAAATGAAAAATTAAATAAACTGAATACAAATAATAAAATTAAAGAAAAAGAATTTAAAGAACCTTTTGAAGTAACAAACAAATACCAAGTAATTGAAAGAAATGTAGCAAATCAAAAACTTGGATATACAATAAAAATTCCTTTTGATAAAAAAGAAGATAGATACACATATAGTTTGTACTTAGGATTACTACAAAATTTATTATTTGGTTTATCATCAGAATTTAGAGAAAGAATGCGTAATGAAAATAAAATGAGTTCCTTCTATTGTGATAGAGAACATACAAAAGATTATGTAACTTTATTATTTGTTGCAGAAACAGATAAACCAGATGAACTAAAAGAAGAAATAGAAAAATATGTAAAAAATATTAAAATAGATGATAAAGAAATAGAAAGAGTTAAAAAAGTATGGATATCATCAGAAGTTATGATGATAGATAATATAGATATTACTCTAAATAACATGATTTATGATATAATAGAATTTGGAAGATTAATTCCAAATAAAACAGAAATATTTAGAAGTTTAAGTAAAGAAAAACTTGAAAAAATAATAAAGGAAATAGACTTTACAAATTCTTCTACAATAATTGTTAAACCAATCAAAAAATAATTATTCAGTGAAGGGAATAGAAGTATGAAAAAAAGAATATTATTAGGATTATTCATATTTGTGGGAGTAATATCGCTTACAGGATGTGGAAGTAAAGAAAAATTAACATGCAAAAGTTCATCTAAGTTAAGTGAAAATGTTACAATAACAAGAGAAAGTACAATAACTTATAAAGATGACAAGGTGTTAGAAGTAGAAACAGAAGAAATTTTCGTATCAAAATCAAATGATTATTTATCAGCATATAAAACTGCAATAGAAAGTTCATATAAAACTTATGATAATTTAAAATATTATGAATATAATATAAAGTTAGATGATGATAAATTAATCACAACAACTAAAATTAATTATGAAAAAATAGATTTAGCTAAATTTATAAAAGCAGATGGAAATAATTCTTCTATAATAAAAGAAGGAAAAGTTAGTAAAGATAAATTAGTTAAAGTCTACGAAGATAATCAAATGACATGTAAATAGAGGTGAGAATATGTTAAAAGTTGAAAATGTCGTTAAATATTATGGAAATAACAAAGCACTTGATGGTCTTAGTTTTGAAGTAAAAGAGGGAGAAATATTTGGTCTATTAGGAGAAAATGGAGCAGGTAAAACAACTACTTTTAGAATCATTATGGGATTGTTAGATGCAACAAGTGGTAAATCAACACTTAACGGAAAGAAAGTTGATTATGATGTTACTGATACAATAGGATTCCTAACAGAAGAAAGAAGTTTATTAACAAAATTAACCGTTAAAGAACAAATATTATATTATGGAATACTAAAAGGTATGAAAGAAAAAGATATACTAGAAAAGTTAGATGTTCTTTTAAAAGAATTTGATATTGAAGAATATAAAAACAGAAAAATAAAAGAATTATCAAAAGGTAATCAACAAAAAATTCAATTCATTGCAGCAATAATTAATGAACCAAAATTATTAATATTAGATGAACCATTTACTGGACTTGATCCAATAAATGTAGAAATGTTCAAAAAAGCAATAAGAAAATTACAAAAAAATGGATGTATTATTATATTTTCTTCACATCAAATGGAACATATTGAAATGTTCTGTGAAAAATTAGTAATACTTGTAAAAGGAAAAGCTATCTTATCAGGATATGTAAAAGATATTAAAAAAGATTATCGTAAGAAAAACATTTTAATAAGAGGAGACATAAAACCAGCTGATTTAAAGAAAATAAAAGGCGTTGTAAGCGTATCAGAAATTGGTGAAGATATAGAAGTGAAAATAGAAAGTGAAGAAATAGTAGATAAAGTATTTAAAGAAATTTCTTCAAATAAAATCACTAAATTTGTAGTTGAGGAACCAACTCTAAATGAAATATTCATTTCGAAAGTAGGTGAAGTACATGATAAATAAATTTTGGTATTTAACTAAATTAAGTATAAATAAAAAAATGAAGACAAAAGCTTTCTTAATAGCAAATATATTGTTATTAGTAGGTATAATAGCAGTAGTAAATATTGATAGTATCATATCCTTCTTTGGTGGAGATTTTGATCAAACAAATGAAATAGTAATTATAGATAATACTAATAGTAATGCAACAGATATTTTCAAAAAAAATATGGAAGATACAAATACTTTTTTAGATGAAGATTATGAAACAAAATATGAAATAGCAAAAAAATCTGAAAAAGAAATATTAAAAGAAATTGAAGATAAAGATGAAGAAAAAATACTAATAGTTTTTAATGAAACTACAGAAGATTATTTAACTGCAAAAGTTGCATCAGTAGATTATATATCTACGTCATATTATCAAATGATAGTACAAGCTCTTACTCAAACAAAAGCAGAAATAGCAATGGCAAAAACAGATATTGATAAAGAAGAATTAACTAAAATAACTTCATTAATAAATATTGATAGAAAAATATTAAATGAAGATAAAAATTCTGAAGAAGAAAATATGGATACAATAATGGGCGCAGTATTCCCAACACTAATATTACCATTCTTCATGTTAGTAATTGTTTTAGTTCAAATGATTGGTGCAGAAATTAATGAAGAAAAATCAACAAGAAGCATGGAAGTAATAATATCTAATGTAAGTCCAAAAGTACATTTCTTCTCAAAAATACTTGCATCAAACTTATTTGTAATAGTACAAGGTGGATTATTAATTGCTTATGCAGGAATTGCAATACTTTTAAAATCTAAATTAGGTGGAGGATTAGCAACTTCTCAAATAACACAAGAAATAGGTAATATTTGGGACGCATTAACTTCATCAGGATTTGTAGACAAACTATATTATATTATACCAGTCACATTAGTACTGATGGTATTATCATTTATAGCTTATTCATTAGTAGCAGGAATATTTGCATCAATGACTGTTAATCAAGAAGATTTCCAACATATTCAAACACCAATAATGATGATTTTACTAGTTGGATACTATCTTGCAATAATGGCAGGAATGTTTGATGGATCAATATTAATAAAAATATTATCATATATTCCATTTATATCAGCATTGTTAGCACCAGCATTATTAATAATAGGGCAAATAGGAGTAATTGATGTAATTATATCAATTGGACTTCTAGTATTATTAGATTTCTTAATGATGAAATATGGTTTAAGAATATATAAAGTTGGTATATTAAATTATTCAACAGATAAAATGTTTAGAAAAATATTTAAAGCAGCAAAACAAAAGGAAGTTTAATACTTTCTTTTTTTGTGCCTTTATGTTATTATATATAGAAAAAAAGGGATGATAGTATGATGAACTATACTTTACAAGAAATAATTAAACAAATATATTTAAAAAAAGAAAAATATTTAACAAAAGAAGAAAAAGATATTTATAAAGAATTAATAAATTATAATTATGAAAATTTTATTGATATTATGAAAACACCAAATGAAACATCAATAAAATTCACAAAAATATTTGAAGAATTTTTAGATGCTAGTGATATGCAAAAAGTATTTTTACAAAGTGATATATTAATAATATTTAAAAGTTTAAAGACGAAAAAAGAGGAAGAATTTTTATCAAATTCAATAGTAACACTTGGACTTGAAGCCTTAGCAGGTGAATATATAATAAAATCTACTAATCGATCTTATCCATTAAGCTTATGTTCTATACACGGTAGATTATTATATGACCTTGGAATTGAACAAAATGAAAGTGCTATCCAATACTTTGATAGTATTAATGATATAGATGAAGAAAAACGTGAAGAATTAGAATATAAAATAAGACAAATATATGATTATCAAAGTGGAGAATACTTATATAATTATCAAGAAATATTTTTACCAAATTGTAGGGGACATATAAGAAATTTAGATGAAAAATTATTAATCCAAGAAATGTTAGATAATTATAAATTAAAAAAATATATTTATGGAAATTTAGATATTCCTGTAGTAACTTTACATAGAGAAATACAAGAAGAAATAATATCTTATAACCTACCTAAAAATAAATATTCAAAAAAATATGCAGATGTAACACTTATGCATTCACTTACCCACATAGATTATGATGAATTAAATAAAAAGAGACTAACATATTACAAAACAAAATAAAAAAGGAGGACAATATGGATAATACTGAAATGAACACAACTTTATCAGCATATTTAAATGAAATATCTAAGTATCCATTATTGTCATTAGATGAAGAAAAACAATTAGTAAAACAAATAGAAGAAGGAAATATAGAATTAAAACAAAAGCTTATTAACTCCAATTATAGATTAGTAGTAAGTATAGCAAAAAATATACAAAAGACCCAAAGAATTTATTAGATATTATCCAAAATGGTAATATTGGATTAATGGAAGCAGTAGATACATATAAGTTAGACAAAGGAACAAGATTTTCTACATGGGCAGATATATATATAAGAAAAGAAATAAGAAGGCAAAATGAAAAAACAGAAAATATAATTAAATTACCATCACACGTATATAATTTAAAATATAGATATAATAGATTTATTAATAATTATTTAAAAGAATTTGGAAAAGAACCATCAGATGAAGAAATAATAGAAAAGTTAGAAATTGATTTAGAAAAACTCCAATTAATAAAAAACTTAAAAAATCTTGATACATCATCATTAAATGCAAAAATAAGTGATGATGAAGATGATGAATTAATAAATTTTATTAATGAAGATAGTCAAAATATACAGAAATTAACCAATTATGATACATTAGACAAAAAAATAGATGATAAAATAATTCTTTCAAAAGTAAAATCAAGTCTAAGTAATTATGAGTATTTTATTATTTATCATCGTGTGTTAGCAGTACCTACTTCCACTTTAGAAGTAGTGGGGGAAGAATTAGGACTAACAAGAGAAAGAATTCGTCAACTTGAAAGTAAAATTTTAAGGAAATTAAAAAAAGTGGTAACCAAAAACTATAAGTATGATGGTGATTATAATATTAAAGAAATATTGGAAACGGATTATACTCCTAAATCATTAAAAGAAATAATATCATTGTACAATTTAAAAATAACCACAGAAGAATTAGAGTATTATATTCTATATAATTTGGATTTCAGCAATAGGAAAACAACATATGAAGACTTATCTTCAAAATTATCACTACCTATAGAAAAACTAAAAGAAATAGAATATCAACAATTACAAAAATTGAATGAAATAGAAAAATCTATTACTATTTTGAATGATAACCAAGATATTTCTGAAAAGAGTAGAGCAATAGTTAAAAGCTACTATGATATTTATGAAAGAGATTTACTAAGTGAAAAAGATAAAAAAGAAATATATGGTGTACTATCACAAATTTACAAAAAAGGAAAGAGAAAAACAAAATGTATCTCTTAATTGCGTAAATTTGTGTAAATGCAACTAAAATCGTCTTAAAAAAACTGTATTCTATGGTAAAATCAATGAGTCTATTGCAAATTTTAAGAAAAAAAGATAAGTATAACGTATAATATAATATTGGAAAATAAAGGAGGTATATTATGTTACAATTAAAAAACATAAAAAAGAGTTACACTACAGGTAGTTTTACTCAAGAAGCTTTAAATGGAATAAGTCTAGAATTTAGAAAAAATGAATTCGTTAGTATATTAGGTCCAAGTGGAAGTGGTAAAACAACATTCTTAAATATTATTGGTGGATTAGATCGTTATGATGATGGTGATTTAATAATTAATAATAAATCCACAAAAAAATTCAAAGATATAGATTGGGATTACTACAGAAATAATTGTGTAGGTTTCATATTCCAAAGCTATAACTTAATTCCACATATCACAGTACTAGATAATGTAGAAATGGGTATGACATTAAGTGGAATAAGTCAAAGAAAAAGAACTAAAAAGGCAAAAGAATTATTAAAAAAGGTTGGACTTCTAGAACATGCACATAAAAAACCAACTCAATTATCTGGTGGACAAATGCAAAGAGTAGCAATAGCAAGAGCATTAGCAAATGATCCAGATATAATTCTAGCTGATGAACCAACAGGAGCACTTGATTCAACTACAAGTGTTCAAATAATGGAATTAATTAAAGAAATAGCAAAAGACAAATTAGTAATCATGGTAACACACAATCCAGATTTAGCAAAAGAATATGCTAGTAGAATAGTAGAATTCAAAGATGGAGAAATAATAAAGGATACTAATCCAATTAAAAAAGAAGAAAAAAATGATACAGAATTTAAAATAAAGAAAACAGCAATGAAATTTACAACTGCATTAAAATTATCATTTAATAATATTAGAACAAAAAAAGGTAGAACAATACTTACATCATTGGCAAGTTCAATAGGTATTATTGGTATTGCATTAATATTAGCATTATCAAATGGTTTTAAACTTCAAATAGATAAATTTGAAACAGATACCCTAGCTCAAATGCCTATAGTAATACAACCAGAAGTTGTAGTAGCAGATGAAGAAGAACAAGCAGAAATTATGAATAGTATGATGAAAGATGATGATAGATCATTTACAAAAGAAAAGAAAGTATATCCATTAATATCAATGGAAAGCTTAACTCATAAAAATGACTTATCATTAGACTATATTGATTACTTAGAAAAAGTAAATAGTAGTTATATTGGTGGATTAAGTTACATTAGATCTACAAATTTAAATATATTATATAAAAATAATAATAAAGTAACTAACTTACAAACTGGATCATTATTATTCCCATTACCTGAATCAGTTGATGGAAAAGAAGATGCAGTAATAACTGATAACTTTGAATTAATACATGGTAAATTTGCAGAAGAAAAAAATGAATTAACATTATTAGTAGATACTAAAAATAGATTATCATATGAAGTATTAGAAATGTTAGGATACGATAAAGATGATGTAGTATCATTTGATGAATTATTAAATAAAGAATTTAAAGTAGTATTAGATAAAGATTTCTACCAAAAAGCAGGTAATATCTTTATGGTAGATACTGATTATGAAAAATTATACAATGATAATGACAATGTTACATTAAAAATAACAGGAATTATTAGAGGTAAAAAAGGTAATAAATTTGCTCAATTTAGTGGAACAGGTTTATGTTATAAGGAAACATTAATGGATTATATCATGGAAGAAAACAATACTTCTGATGTAGTTAAAAAACAAAGAGAAGCAGATTATAGTGTATTAACTGGTAAAAAGATTGATTTAACAACAGAAGAAGGAAAAACAGAAAAGAGTAATTTATTAGGATACTTAGGAGCTAAAGAAGCACCTATGGTAATTCAAATATATCCAAAAGACTTCGATTCAAAAGAAAAATTATTAAAATACTTAGATGATTATAATAAAGGTAAAGAAGAAGAAGATAAAATCATATACACAGATTATGCTGAAGCTATTACTTCATTATCAGGTGGAATAATGGATGCAGTAACAGTAGTATTAATTGCATTCTCTTCAATATCATTAATAGTATCATCAATTATGATTGGTATAATTATGTATATTAGTGTTCTAGAAAGAACTAAAGAAATTGGTATCTTAAGAGCATTAGGAGCAAGAAAGAAAGACATAAGAAGAGTATTCAATGCCGAAACATTTATTATTGGTATTAGTAGTGGTTTATTAGGAATATTAATAGCAGAACTATTAACAATACCAGCAAATTCTATAATATACAGTTTAACTGAATTAGAAAATGTTGCAAAACTAAATCCTATTCATGCAATAGTATTAATAACAATAAGTGTAATATTAACTGTTATAGGTGGATATATTCCTGCTAAAGTAGCAAGTAAGAAAGATCCAGTTGAAGCATTAAGAAACGAATAGTAAATAAAGAATGTAAACTTACAAATATTTACATTCTTTTTTGTTGTAAAATAACTGACAATTACTTATAATAAAATTAAGGTGATAATATGGAAACAAAAGTTGATGATAAAACACTAATATTATCAGTAATAGGAATAATGATATTAGTAATAGTAACTGTAGGGGTAACATATGCAGTATTTACTTATTCAAAAGAAGGAACAATATCAAATATTTTGAGAACTGGTAATATGAATTTTATGTATGAAGAAATCACAAAAAACGGTATTAATATAAATAGTAATCCGACTGAAGATGAAACAGCAAAATTAGAAACTGGAGAAGGAAAAGTATTTGATTTCACAGTAAAAGGAATAACTAAAGATGCAAATGCTATATCATATGAAATAGTACTAGCTAAAGGAATTAATTCTACATTAAATGAAAAATGTATAAAAGTATATCTAACAGAATTATTAGATGATAAAGAAATAGCAATATCTGAAACATTATTAAATGGAGAAGTAACAAGATATAATCAATTAAATAATACAACAATAGCAGGAGAAACAGGAAAAATAGTATACCAAGGAATAATACCTGCAAATACTAGATCATTTAAGAAAAACTATAGATTAAGATTATGGATATCAAGTGATACTGATTTAACATTAAAGGAAAATATAAATAAAACATTCTCTTCAAAAATAAATGTATATGCAGATAATGTTAAAGTGTCAAATTAAAAGAAGTATATTACTTCTTTTTTCTTTATATATGATATAATAAAATTATAGTAGGTGAAGACATGGAAAAAACAGATATAAAGGAAATATTTAATATAAATAGTAATGATACGATAGAATTAAAAAGAGAATTGTTATATCAAGAATCACTTGTAACTAATAATGTTGAATTACAAGATTTATTAGAAAAGGAACAATCTAATGACAGAAAATGATATAAGAAATATATTATTAAATGATAGTAAAAAAGAACAATTCTTAAATTTTATAAGTAACATGGAACCAGCTACAAGAAAAGAATATCTAACACCTATAAATGAGTATATTAAGCCGTATTTAAAAGGTCTAATAGATAAAGATGAAGAAGAAACTCATATTAAATTAGTAGAAAGTTATACTAAATCAATATTAGATTTTAATATTGATTTAAGTAATATATATAATGATGTTGAAATAATAAAACTATATGTTGAACTAGGAAAAGTAAGAAGAATAGATTTATTAGATAATTTTGATATAGATAAAGTAATAAATATAGTAGAACAGTTAAATAAACCTACTAACATATTAGAAGAAGATAAATACATTTATTTAACAGATGTTTTAGATAGTGAAAGACTAAACCATACAACAATGGCAGATTATAGTGTTTTTATGAAAAAATTAATTGATAACGATTTAATTAATGAATCAAAAAGTTTTGAATTTAGAAAGAATAGAGTAAGTACAGAAATACCTAATACTCTTCCTGATGCAAGAATAATATCTAAATTACCAAAAGAAGAAAAATACTCAGAATATAATAGATATTTTATAAAGGAATATATACATTATTTAAATCAAGAAAATATTGATCCAAATAATGACGAATTAATAATAGAAATAAAAAGAGAATTACTAAATCCTAGTAGTAATCTCTCAAAAATGACATTAGATGGATTAAACTTTGAACCATTAGATACAGATTTATCTAAGTTTGAAATAAATGAGAATTTTAAAGACTATGATAAATTGCTAGAAACAGTTGGAAACTGCTACAAAGAAAAGAAAAATATTCCTTCTTCAATATGCAAATTTTTAATAAATGGTCATATTAATGATAAATATAAATGTAGTAATGTTTTTGCATATAAAGGAATGATATCAGGACTATTTGAAAATATTCTTGATCAATTACATATGGGAAGATATACAATTGGTTATAGTACATCACCTATGAAAGGATTAATACATGGTCAACACTTAATAAATAGTAAATCGATGAAAATTAATAATGATAGAATAGATGACTTTATTAATGAAAAAGACCCATTTATATTTGAAGTATGTTTTCATGAATTAATGCATGCATATCAATGGAAAAAAATAAAAGATAATGATATTAGTTTTATAGAATATCAAATGTTAAAAGATATTATTTTATCAGCTTCAAAAGAATGCAATAAATATTATGATGACAACTATAAACTAGTATCCAATGAAATGGATGCTAGAAGGTACTCTTCAATATTTACAACTAATCTTTTAGGTACTATTGATAGAAAGTATATGGAAGATTATAAAGAAAAGGCATTAGAAATAGAAACAATGGAAACTAAAAAAATAAAAGAATTAAGTAAAGCAAATAAAAGAAAACAAGGAGATAAAATAGTAAGACTTGATGATCTATTTGATCAATATATATTAGTGACAAAAGAAAAATTTGCAAAAGATAATTATAGAGCAATAAATGTTGAATATAACGAAAAAGGTGAAAAAAAGAGTGTTGGAGAAATAATTGATAGTTATCAAGAGGGATTATTTCCAAGTTATGGAATAAAAGAAGGAAAAATAAGTTTTATAAATGAACTATTAACAAGACGATTCCCAAAAGAGGCTAATTTAGTATATGATGACATAACATCAATATTAAATACAAATATTGAAAGTGATGAATTACAAGAAGTAATTAATAAATATATGAATACTAATATAGCAATATCATTTAATACAACAAAAGATAAAGAAGAACTTGCAACAAATTTAAATAGTTTCTTAGTTGAATATGAACCAAAAACAAAAGAACAAGAACAATATATTAATTTAATAAATAATAAATTTCTAAGTAAATATAATTTACAAGTTCAAAATTGTAAATAATATTATTTAATAGTATAATAAATGAAGGTGATTGAAGTGAAAAGATTAGCAATTATTTATAACCCATATAGTGGTAAAAATAAGAAAAAAAGTTTTGAGTACGATAAATATGCTCAAATAATTGAATCATATGGATATGAACCAACCCTTTTTAAAACAAGATATAAAGGCCATGCTCAAGAGATAGTAGAAGAATTAGATAACTATGATTTAGTTATATCAATTGGTGGAGATGGTACATTTAATGAAGTTGTAACAGGTAACTTAAAAAGAAAAAATAGATTAATATTATCTCACTTACCATATGGAACAACTAATGATATAGGAGCAATGTTTGGACTTGGTAAAAATATAACAAAAAATCTAAAACTTATATTGACAGGTAAAACTAGAAAAATAGATTTATGTACGGTAAATGGTGCACCTTTCGTATATGTAGCAGGATTTGGTAAATTTATGAGTGTACCATATGAAACTCCAAGAAAATTGAAGAAAAAGTATGGGTATATTGCATACCTTTTAGAAGGAGCAAAAGACTTTATATTTAATAAAACACATTTATATGATTTAACTTATGAAGTAGATGGAGAAAGATATCAAGGACTATATTCTTTTGCAATTATTAGTAATGCCAATAGAATTGCAGGTATAAATAACTTTTATAAAGATATAAAACTAGATGATGATAGATTTGAAGTATTATTTTGTAATTTAAAAACAAAAAAGGATATTGTCAGAAGTTTATTTTACTTAAAAACAAACGATATTACAAAAGTACCAGGATTCTATTTTCATAAAACTAATAATTTAAAAATTGTATTTAAAGAAAGATTAAGAAAACCATGGTGTATAGATGGAGAAGAATTACCTGGAGATAATCAATCATTTGATATTAAGGTAATGCCTAATTTAGAAATGCTATTACCTGATACTATAGATAAACTTTTTGTAGAAAAGAGTAAATAATGAATATTAATTATCAAAAAGAATTAGATAAAATAATTGAAAAAGAACAACTAAATAATAATATTCCAACACTATTATTACATAGCTGTTGTGCACCATGTTCAAGTTATGTATTAGAATATTTATCTAAGTATTTTAAAATAACTGTATTATATTATAATCCAAATATTTTTCCAGAAGAAGAATATATAAAAAGAATGAATGAACAAAAAAAGTTTATTTCAGAAATAAATACAATTAATAAAGTAACATTTATGGAAGATAAATATGACCCAAAAGAATTTTTCAATATAGCAAGAGGTTTAGAACATGAAAAAGAAAGAGGAGCAAGATGTCATAAGTGTTATAGATTAAGAATGGAAGAAGCGGCAAATATTGCTTGTAAAAATAACTTTGATTATTTTACTACGACACTTTCAATAAGTCCTTATAAAGACAGTAAAGTATTAAATGAAATAGGAATAGAACTAGGAAAAGAATATAATGTTAAATATTTATATGCAGATTTTAAGAAAAAAGAGGGATATAAAAGAAGTATTGAATTATCAAAATTATATAACTTATATAGACAAGACTATTGTGGATGCATATATTCAAAACAAGAAAGGGATACAATGAATGATAACAGTAAATAAAGTAATAACCGGACAACTTAGTGAAAATTGTTATATATTAGAAAAATTTGATCATGTAATAGTAATAGACCCCGGAAGTGAATATTTAAAAATAAAAGAAGCAATAGGAGATAAAGTACTAGATGCTATACTAGTAACACATAGTCATTTTGATCATGTGGGGGCTCTTGAACAATTAGCAACTGTTACAAAAGCAGATATATATTATAAAGAAAATCTAAAAGAACAAGAATATAAAATAGGAAAATTTACATTTGATGTTATATATACTGAAGGTCATTCAGACGATTCAATATCATTCTATTTTAAAGAAATAAACTCTATTTTCTGTGGTGATTTTATCTTCCATAAAAGTATAGGTAGATGTGATTTACCAACTGGTGATGAAGGAAAAATGATAGATAGTTTAGAAAAAATAAAGAAATATGATAATAGTATTAGATTATATCCAGGTCATGGTATTGATACAACACTTGGATATGAGAAAATGTATAATTCATATTTTAATTGTTAGGATAAAGAGGTGTAAATATGTATTGGGATTTAATAATAATAGGAGTTTTAATAACAGCAGTTATCTTCTTTTATAAAGATTTTAAAAGTTTTATTTATTTAATTGGAAGTATAGATATTTTATTGAGAATATTGAATTTTATTAAAGAAAATTCTAATGTTAAGGAATTAAATGATTTAATAAAAGCATATTTTCCTAAATCGATACCAGATATAATAGGAAAGTATACAGATGGTACTTTTTATACTATTATAATGTGGTTATACGTAATAGTATTTGCTATATTTTTAGGATATATTATAAGAACGATAATAAAGAGAAAATAATTCTCTTTTTTAGTTTATTTTATTTGACAAAGAACATAATAAAATGTAAAATTAAGTTAATAGGATAGGAGTGACTCTTATGAAATTAAAAAAAGCTGGTTTAGTAGTAGCAGTACTACTATTAATATCAATGGTTTTAATAACTATGGGAACTAGTTATGCTTTCTTTTCATATGTAAAAGAAGGAAACGTTGAAAATATATTAACAACAGGAAAAATTAAATTTTTATATACAGAAAATAATGGAGTTGGAAATGGCATAACATTAAACAATGCTATTCCTGAAATAGATGAAGTAGGTAAAACTGGAATAGGAGAAGGAAAAACATTTGATTTTACAATTAATGGAGATTCAACAGGTGATGAAGAAGTAAAATATGAATTAACAGTAGAAAAATACATAGCTGATAATAAGGGTATAAATCAAGTGCTACCAGATGATGCAATTAAAATATATTTAACAGAAGTAGCAGGTACTACAGAAGTAGAATGCCCATTAGTAATGGATGGAGTAAGAGTAAAAACCTTTGATGAATTAAAAGAAACAATTATGGAAAATGGCAAAGGTAAAACAGTATATAATGGTAAAATACCTGGAAAAACAGAAGGATATTCAAAAGCATTTAGATTAAGAATGTGGTTATCAGATGATGTAGATTTAACAAATGATTTATATAAGGATAAAGAAGTAGTAATAAAAGTAAATGCATATGCATCTACTATTGGTGTTGTGTCCGAAGCAGAATAGTTTTAATTTTGCTTTTTTTATCTAGAAAGGGAACTAATATGAGTATAATTAAATCAAAAGAAAAAGGTAATTTAGTTGTAATTAGTGGTCCAAGTGGAGCGGGTAAAGATACAATAGTAAACGAATTAAAAAAAATCAATAATAATATTTGGTTATCAGTATCAATGACAACAAGAGAAAAAAGAGGAAAAGAAGAAGATGGAATAGATTATTTCTTTGTAACAGAAGAAGAATTTAAAGAAAAAATAAATAATGATGAATTATTAGAGTATGCAATATATAACAATAATTACTATGGTACACCAAAAGAAAAAATACAAAAGTATTTAAACAAAGGAATAGATGTATTATTAATTATTGAAATCCAAGGAGCACTCAAAGTAAAAGAAAAAGTAGATGATGCTTTATTTATATTTATATTACCTCCAAGTATGGAAGAATTAAGAAAAAGATTAACAAATAGAAATACAGAAACAAAAGAAAAAATACTAGAAAGATTTAAAAAAGCATATCAAGAAATAAATGAAGTAACAAAATATAATTATGTAGTAATAAATGATGATATAATAAAAGCAACAGAAAAAGTAAACGCTATTATATTAGCAGAAAGGTGTAGAGTAGATCGTATTGAAGAAGTATATTTAAATAATACCGAAGAACTTCTTCATGAGGAATTAATTGAAAAAGAAATTATAAATCAGAAAAGAGAAATATAATTTCTTAAAGGTAAAAAAGATATGGAAAAAAAGACATTATTCACAACTGATTTATTAGGAACAATACTTAACAAAATAACTACGATGATTGATAACACATATGGAAGTGATAGGACACTTAAAAACAGAATATTTAATTTAATATGTTTATCACTTGTGTTTATTTTAACAGGTAATGTATGTACAACATTTTTATTTAATTTAGATAAATCAGTATTACTATTTAAAATACCATTAATTATAGTGATATTATTAATATTTTTTAGAGCAAACAGAA
This sequence comes from uncultured Muribaculaceae bacterium, assembly GCA_964389735.1. Taxonomy (GTDB): domain Bacteria; phylum Bacillota_I; class Bacilli_A; order RF39; family UBA660; genus JAQUVS01. Next base: position 15,504 of record CAYMEJ010000001.1, on the reverse strand, counting down.
CAAGAAAAATTGAACTTGCTTCAACTATTTTTTGTCTACTAGCAAATTTAACAATAATTGTATATAGTAGATTCGCAAGTGTACCTGCTCAAATATATTTCTATTATATATTAGCAATATTATCTACTGTATATTTATTTAGAGGAAGAAAAAGAAAAGCTTTAATAGCAGCAGAATTAATTATATATACAGTACTTTTATATATTGATATTGCAGTATTAGATAGAAAGACAACAGAATCAATTACTAATAGAGTAGAATTCTTATTATTAGCGGAAGCTTTATTCTATGTAATATTTACAATAAGTATAAGTTTTGCAACTATTGTAAAATTATATGAAAGAAAAAATATTCAATTAAAAGAACTAAATAATTCACTAAAAAGAATGTCAGTAACAGATGCTTTAACCGGATGTTGGAATAGAAAACATATGGTAGAAGCACTTAATAAATTAATAGAAGAAACAAAAAAAGAAAAGAAAAAATTATCAATTATTATGTTTGACTTAGATCACTTTAAAAATATAAATGACACATATGGCCATCAAATAGGAGACGAAATATTAAAAGCATTTACTAAAATAATAGGAAATAATAGTCCAGAAGATAGTATTCTAACAAGATATGGTGGAGAAGAATTCCTATTGTTATTGCCTAACACATCAAAAGAAGAAGCACTTGAATTAGGCGATGAATTAAGAGAAAGAATTTCTAAAAGATTAAAGATAAGAAATACTGATGCAATTATTACTGTAAGTGGTGGAATATCAGAATATGAGGGAAATGAAGTTTTAGAAGATTTTATTAAAAGAGCAGACGACAATCTATATAATGCAAAAGAACATGGTAGAAATAAAATAGTCATTTAAAAAGCACATATGTGCTTTTTTTATTTTCTATAAAAATTATTATAAGGATAGTAATAATTATTATTATAGTATGGTTGATAATATGGCGTAGGATAATAAATTGGAGGACAACAATTATTGTTATTATTATTTCCTATTGCGTATCCAGCAATACCACCAACAACTAAAGGTGCTAGCAGACCACCACCAAAAAATCTTTCATCTGTACCATATGGATACATATTTTTGCTTTTATCGTACATATTATAATTGTATGAATACATAAAAAAACTCCTTTCTAGAGTATTTTATGTTAAAATAATATTGGAGGTGTCTCAATGGACAAAATAAAAGCATTAGCTAGTACAATAGTAAATTATTCTGTAGATGTACAAGAAGGTGAAAAGGTACTGATAACTTGTCAAAGTATGGTACCAAGAGATTTAATTAAAGCATTAATAAAGGAAATTGTAAGTAAAAATGGAATCCCTTATGTAAATTATAATGATCCTATTATAGGAGCATATCTTTCAGAAAATACAAATGATGAAAGAATAGAATTATTAAAAAAACATAGTGAATTTGAAATAGAAAATTTTGATTGTTTTATAATAATTAGATATGGTATTAATGATTATGAATCAAAAAATGTTCCTCCAGAGGTATTAAGAAAAGTTGGAGCAGCACTAGCACAATCTCATGACACAAAAATAAATGAAAGAAAATGGGTATTATTAAATTATCCAACAGAATTAGATGCATATAAAGCAAATATGAAAATAGATGAATTTAAAGAATTTGCTTTTGATGTAATGACGGTAGATTATAGAGAGTTAAGTAATATTATTAAACCATTAAAAAAATTAATGGATAAAACAGATAAAGTAAGAATAGTAGGGGAAGGTACTGATATAACTTTCTCAATTAAAGGAATGGGTAGTATTCCATGTACAGGAGAAAAAAATATTCCAGATGGAGAGTTATATTCTGCACCAGTAAAGAATAGTGTAAATGGTACTATTACATATAATACACCAAGTCCATATAATGGAAACGTATATCATCATGTAAAACTAGTATTTGAAAATGGGAAAATAATAAATGCTACATGTGATGAAAGTGATGAAGAATTAAATAAAATATTTGACACTGATGAAGGTGCTAGGTATGTAGGAGAATTTTCATTAGGATTTAACCCTAAAATACTTGAACCTATGGGCGATATATTATATGATGAGAAAATATTAGGAAGCCTACATTTTACTCCAGGAAGAGCATATAAAGATTGTTTCAACGGAAATTTATCAAGTATTCATTGGGATATGGTATTAATACAAAGAGAAGAATATGGTGGAGGAGAAATATACTTTGATGATGTCTTAATAAGAAAAGATGGTATGTTTACACTTGAAGAATTAAAACCACTTAATTTTAATTACAAAGCATAATAAATATGTTAATATAAAATAGGTGATGATAATGATAATACTAGCACAAATAATTGCAGTAATAGCCTTTATTCTAGAAGTATTAGGAAATACAAAAAATAAAAAAATAAATATATTAATTTATCATACAATATCTAATGTATTATTTTCTATATCCTATTTCTTACTAGGGGCAGATGCTCTATCAGCTGCATATTTATTAGGATTAGCTGCACTTCGTAATATAGTATTCTTATATTATGAAAGTAAAGGAAAACAAACACCTATTATTTGGTTAATTATATATTCTATTGTGGCAATTATTGCTACAGCAATATCATATAAAGATATTTATAGTTTAGTACCTGTAGTAGCATCTTTAGTATATTCATATTCAATATGGCAAGATAACTTAACCATATTTAGAGTAGTAACAATTTTTATTGGTATAATGTGGGTATCTTATGACATAATAGTTGGAGCATTTGCAACAGCTGGAAGCGATGCAATAAAAGCTATGTCAGCATTTTTAACAATATTAAAATATAATAAAAAAGCACATTAGTGCTTTTTATTTTGATAATAATCTATATAAATTAATACTTGGTCTATTAAATAATCTAAGTTTATATGAACTAGTACCTAAACCACCAGATACATATAATTTAGTATTATTTACTTTATAATATTCATTATAATACTTCTTAGAACCATTTACTTTAAATATAGCACCATAATATGGAATTCTTATTTGACCATTATGAGAATGTCCTGCTAGTGCTAAATCAACATTATACTTCTGTAATATTTCATCTAAAGTATCAGGCTCGTGTAATAGTGATATAGTATATAAATTTTGATTAGCAGTTTCCATATTAAAATAATTATAAGCTTGATCAATATCATCATCATTTTGTAGTGAACTACTAATACCAGTAATAATAATAGGATCATATCCTTTATAATAAATTAAATCATAAGTATTATTTAATGTAATAAAATCTGTTTCATTAAATATAGAAACAAAAGCATCTTTAGAATAATCATGTTGTCCTTTAACTGCATACTTACCAGTAGAAGCTTCTAATTTATTAAGATATTTCTTAACAATATTAGCATCACTTGAACTAAAATCTGATTCTTCATCAATCAAATCCCCTGTAAATACTATTAAATCTGGCTTTATCAAATTAATTTTATCAACTAATTTTTTTAATTCTTTTTCATTAATAGTAGAACCATAATGTAAATCAGAAAAATGTACTATTTTGAATCCATGAAAATTATTAGGAATTTTACTACTTTTAACAGTGTATTCTTTTACTATTAAACCTGAAGTACCAATATATCTCATATAACTGAAAAACGCTAATATACATAAAATAAATATTGACCAAAATATAAATCTTCTTTTTCTTTTTTTCTTTCTTAATTCTTCTAATTCTTCTTCAAATATTTTATCTTGTAACTTTTTATTTAAATCAGTTCTTCCCATCTAAATCACCACCATAAGAATAGAGGTAATTATGGAAAAAGAAGTTAAAACAAAATTATGGAAAGTATGCATCATTATATTAGTAAATATATTATCAGTTTCATAATACATTAATGCAAAGAAGAAACCAAGTGAACCATAAGGTATTACATATAAGAAATCTACTAAAGTAGGATTAGCAAATATAATATGTAAAAGTCCAAATACTAAACCAGAAATTATACAAAATAACCATTTATCTTTAATAAATTTTTTAAAACTAAATCTAAAACATATCTCTTCAACAAAAGGACCTATAATACCAGTAGAAAGCAATGCTAGAAGAGGAACCTCTTTAATAATAGATTGAACTGCATTCTCGTTATTAGATACAGTTTTAGAAGTAATAAAGATAATTAATAAATTTGAAACAATCATAATAGCAATTCCTAAGAACCAATATTTAAATCCAATATCTAAATACTTATTAAAATTTTTTTTAAAATCTTTAAACATTTTAGTAAACATCTTTTTAAATATAAGAATATAACAACCAATAAATAATATTTCTATAATAGTTTGTAATAATATTTCAGTTTTTATATCAATAGTACTTATATTAATATTTAATAAAGTAGCAACAATCAATTCTAAAACTGTAATAAAGAAAAATGATATAAATATTAATATACCAAGTGGAATCTTTTTAATATCAAAATAATCTTTTAATATAAAATAATTAAATAATGAACCACCACATATAATAGCAATAACTAACTCTAAAATGAATTTTTCCTTTATTAAAGAAACAAGTATAAATGAAATAGGAATAGCTAATATACCCCAACAAATAGCAATTAGAAATCCATTCTTATTATCTTTTTTGATACCATTTTTCCATTTTAAGATAAATATAGGAGCAATAGTAATAATTAAAGGTACTATTACATTATTAATTATATTTGTATAAACATCATCCATATTATGACCTCAATTCTATTAAACTATATTAATATTTTAACATAAACTTTCAATAATTTACATAAATATAAATAAAATATTAACTTTTTCTAGTCTATATTACAATTTTGTGTTATAATCTAACTAAGAAAGGAGTGGACGAATAAGCCCACTCTTTATATTTGAGGAGGTATTATGAAAGAACAAATAATAGAACAAGTCGGAGATAAACTAGATAAATTAGAAGTATTTATTGATGATGTAATCTATGAAAAAGAAGAAAGTAATAATTTTTTAAGAATAGTACTAGATAGTAAAAACATAATTCCAATCAATACAGTTGTTATGGCAACAAGAATAATAAATCCAATAATAGATAAGATGGATTTAAAATTAGATAATTATATTCTAGACATTTATGCAAAATCAAAAGGAGATGTAAAATAAAATGAATGGTAAAGAATTTATTAAAGCAGTAGATGCTTTAGAAAAAGAAAAAGGAATCGATAGAGAAACAATATTTGAAGCTATGGAATTAGCTCTTATTGCTGCTTATAAAAGAGCATTTGATTCACTTCCAAATGTTAAAGTAGTAATAGATAAACAAACTGGAGACATTAAAGTATATTCATACTTAGAAGTAGTTGAAGAAGTAGAAGATGAATACTTAGAAATATCATTAGAAGATGCTAGAAAGATAAAGAAAACTTATAATATTGGAGATACAATAGATACAGAAATTACTCCAAAAGAAGAATTTGGACGTGTAGCAACTTCTACTGCAAAACAAGTATTAGTACAAAAAATAAGAGAAGCTGAAAGAAATAGTATCATGTCAGATTTTGGAGATAAACAAGATGAATTACTAATAGGTACTGTTGAATTAGAAGATACTGATAACTATTATATTAACCTTGGAAGAAGTAATGGTATATTACCTAAAAAAGAATGTATTCCAGGTGAAAAAATAGTTATGGGATCACAATTAAAAGTATATGTTACAAAAGTAGATAATAATGGAAAAGGATTATTAATATTATTATCAAGAACACATTATGGATTCTTAAAAAGATTATTTGAACTAGAAATTCCAGAAATAACAGATGGAACAGTATTACTTTATAGTGTAGCAAGAGAAGCTGGATTAAGAAGTAAAGTTGCTGTATATTCAGAAAACTCTAAAGTTGATCCAATTGGAGCATGCATTGGAGAAAAAGGAACTAGAATAGCTAGAATATTAGAAGAAATTGGTGGAGAAAAAATTGATATTATTAAATATGATAAAGAACCATCAATATTTATAGAAAATGCTTTATCACCAGCTAAAAACTTAAATGTATTAATAATGGATCCTAAAAAACAAGAAGCTTTAGTAGTAGCAGATGATGATAATTTCTCACTTGCTATTGGTAAAAAAGGACAAAATGCAAAACTTGCTTCAAAATTAACACATTATAGAATTGACATTAAAAATACTGAACAAGCAAGAGAAGCAGGAATTAATTTCAGAAATGAATAAAAAAGTACCTTTAAGAACTTGTGTTGTAACTAGAGAAAAATATGAAAAAAAAGATTTATTAAGAATAGTTAGAACACCAGAAAAAGAAGTTATTATAGATTTAAGTGGAAAAGCTAATGGAAGAGGAGCATATATTAAAAAAGATATTGAAGTTTTAAATAAAGCAATTAAATCTAAAGCATTAGAAAGACATTTAGAATGCGATATACCAAATGAAATATATGAGGAAATAAAAACTATTATTGAGTCTGGGGGGATTTAAAATGAAAACAATAGAACAAAAAATAAGTGAAGAAAGCGAAAAAGAAGCTGAAAGAATGTATCAAGAAATACAAAAAGAGTTTAAACGAAATACTAAAAAGGAAACTGAAAGAATTTCTTGGGATGAATACTTTATGAATATAGCAGAAGATGTTAGTTTAAGAAGCACTTGTAGAAGACAAGTAGGAGCAGTTATTACAGTTGATAATAAAATTAAAACAACTGGATATAATGGAGCACCTAAAGGATTAAAACATTGTTCAGATATGGGCGGATGTATGAGACAATTAAACAACATTCCATCAGGAACTCAACAAGAATTTTGTAGAGCAGTACATGCTGAACAAAATGCAATTATTCAAGCAGCAACAGATGGAAACAAAATTAAAGGTGGAACGCTTTATGTTAATACTTATCCTTGTTCAATATGTGCAAGAATGATTATAAATGCAGAAATCAAAAAAGTTGTTTATGCAAGTGATTATAGTGATAAACTTGCTAAAGAATTATTTGAAGAAAGCGGAATTGAAATAGTTAAATATGAAAAAAAATTAAACAAATAAGAAGGAGGGTGATCATATATGATGAGCGTTTTAGAATATGCAGATGATGTTAAGAAAACAGTTTCAGAAATAATGGAATTATGTAATAAATTAAGTATTAAGGTAGAAAATGCTGATGATATGCTTAGCGAAGATGATATAGTAATATTAGATAATGAAATACAAGATAACGAGGACTATATTGTTAATGAAGATGAAGATGATAATGAATACAATGATGATGAATTTTTCGAAAAAGTAGAAGAATTAGCAAATGAAACTAAATTAGTAACTGAAAATGTAAAAAAAGTAAAACCTAAAAAAGAACCAAAAAAGGAAACTGAAGAAGAAAAAGACACCTTTAAACAAGATAAAAAAGAGATGTATAAACATCGTGATAAATTAATGACTAATGATGATTCAGATTTAGAAAATGTAATATTATATAAAAATAATATGACTGTAAGTGAATTAGCAAATGAATTAGATGTAGCACCAAGTGAATTAATAAAAAAATTAATGGGATTAGGTATAATGTCTAGTTTAAATAATTCAGTAGCATTCGATGTAGCAGAATTATTAGTAGTAGATTACGATAAGACATTAAAGCAAGAAGAAACACAAGATATATCTAATTTTGAAATGTATGAAATAGTTGATAATGAAGAAAATCTTGAAGAAAGACCACCAGTAGTTACAATAATGTTGTTTTACCATGATCAACATGTCCCATTATTGTAAC
>CAYMEJ010000001.1:5859-7721 GCA_964389735.1 uncultured Muribaculaceae bacterium | reverse complement strand
CACCAGTAGTTACAATAATGGGACATGTTGATCATGGTAAAACAACATTATTAGACTCAATAAGAAAAAGTCACGTAGTAGATAAAGAAGCTGGAGGTATTACTCAAGCAATAGGAGCATATCAAGTAGATTGTAAAGGAAAGAAAATAACTTTTATCGATACTCCAGGACATGAAGCATTTACAGAAATGCGTGCACGTGGTGCAAGTGTTACAGATATAGTTATTATTATAGTAGCAGCAGATGATGGTGTTATGCCTCAAACTAAAGAAGCAATAGACCATGCAAAAGCAGCAGAAGTACCTATAATAGTAGCAATTAATAAAATAGATAAACCAGATGCTAATCCAGATAAAGTATTAACTGAATTAAGTGAATATGGAATTACTCCAGAAGAATGGGGTGGAGATACAATAGTATCTAGAATAAGTGCAAAATCAGGATTAGGAATAGAAGAATTATTAGAAAACATTTTATTAATAAGTGAAATGAAAGAATTAAAAGCAAATAAAAATAGATATGCAACAGGTACAGTAATTGAATCTAAGTTAGATAAACAAGTTGGATCAGTAGTAACAATGTTAATACAAAATGGTACACTTCGTTTAGGAGATCCTATAGTAGTAGGAACTTCATATGGTAAAGTAAGAACACTTAAAAATGATTTAAATCAAGATATAGTAGAAGCTCTACCATCAATGCCTGTAGAAATAACTGGATTAAGTGATGTTCCATCAGCAGGAGATAAATTCATGGCATTTGAATCAGAAAAACAAGCAAAAAGTGTTTCTGAAGAAAGAAAATTCCGTGCTAGAGAACAAGATACTAATAAATCAGGAATGACTCTAGAAGACCTATTTGGAGCTATTAAGACTGGTATTAAAGAAATTAATGTAATTATTAAAGCAGATGTTAATGGTAGCCAAGAAGCAGTAAAACAATCACTAGAAAAGATTGAAGTTGAAGAAGTAAGAGTAAATGTAATTCGTAGTGGAGTTGGTACTGTTACTGAAAGTGATATAGTATTAGCAAAAGCAAGTAATGCAATAATAATTGGATTTAATGTTAAACCTAATAATAAAACTATGGATATAGCAAAAGAAAAAGGTGTAGATATAAGATTATATAATATTATATATAAAGTAGTAGAAGACATGGAATCAGCTATGAAAGGTATGTTAGAACCAATTTATGAAGAACAAACTTTAGGAGAAGCAGAAATAAGACAAATATTTAAATTCTCTAAAGTTGGTAATATAGCAGGTTCACATGTAATAAAAGGAAAAGTAGTATCAGGTTCTGAAGCAAGATTAATAAGAGATGGTGTAGTACTTTATACAGGTAAAATAAAATCTATTCAAAGAGAAAAAGATCAAGCTAAAGAAGTTGCAAAAGGTTTTGATTGTGGTATTACATTAGAAAACTACCAAGATATTAGAGAAAATGATATTATTGAATCATTTGAATTAGTAGAAATAAAAAGATAATAGAAATGGGTGTATAAAATGAATGTAAAAATAGAAAGATATAATGATATTTTTGTTAAAGAAATAAGTTATATATTAATGACTGAAGTAAAAGACCAAGATATTAAATTTGTAACTATTACAGATGTAGATATTACTAATGATCTAAGCTTTGCAAAAGTATATTTTACAGTATTAGATGATACTAAGAAAGAATCTACATTAAATGCCTTAAGAAGAGCATCTTCTTTCATAAGAGGTAAATTAAGTGAAAGAGTAGATATTAGACATACACCAGAATTGAAATTTATATTTGATGAATCTATTGAATATGGAAATCATATAGAAGATATAATTGAAAAGATAAACAAAGAAGATGAATAATCTTCTTTTTTT
>CAYMEJ010000001.1:0-5759 GCA_964389735.1 uncultured Muribaculaceae bacterium | reverse complement strand
AAAAGATGGTGTATGTAATGATGTTACTTTAGAAGGAGAATTATTAGCAGATTTAGAAAGTAATAAAGGTGGTAATCTAATTGCCGGAACTGTTATAGCATATATGGCAGCAAAAACTGCACCAGAAGGATATTTATTCTGTGATGGTAAAACATACAATATATCTGATTATCCAGATCTAGCAAATGCCATAAAGGATGGATTGGGATCATATAACTATTATGGAGGAGATGGAACTACAACATTTGCAGTACCGAATCTACAAGTAGAATTCTTAAGAGGATATTCTACTTCAGGTAATGATAGTAAAGTAACTGGATATACAACAGCAGATGTAGGATTACATCAAGATGCAACAACACATAAACATTTTGCAGCAGGTACTGGAGGTAATATAATAACTGCTAGAAATACTGATGCAATGAGTAATGAGGATATGATAATTACATCAGGTTCAGTAATAATACCAACAGCAACAGGATCAGCATGGAGTAGCAGTATTGCATCCTTAGTAACATCACGTCCAACTAATACATCAGTTCTTTATTGTATAAAATACTAATCTTTACAAATAATCCAAAACATTATATACTTTATATATGATAGGAAGTGCTAACATGGATGAAATAATAAATATAGATAAACTTTTAGAAGAAGATAGAAACGTTTATAAAGATCATCAACAATTAATGAATCATCAAAGTGTTTTATCTGGATATATAGATGGATGTAATGCTGTTACAAAAGAATCAATAACACATTACAAAGAAACTCAAGATGAATTTAATTATGAACGAGTAATTGAACCATTAAAAACAACTAATAATTCATATAATGAAGGATTAAATTTAGGTGCAATAGATGGAAATATTAAAGGTAAAGAAAAAGCAACTAAGAAAGAAGAACCTATAACAATAGAAGAAGTAAAAGAAAAAGTAGCAGAAGAAAAACATTTACTTTTATCAAAAAAAGGAATAGGAACTAATTCATTATTCTATGGAATAGTTATCACAATGACTATTATTGAAATAGGAATATGTATATTATTTAGTCTAAGTTAAAAGAAAATAGAAATATTTTCTTTTTTTATGATAAAATTAGTAATGGAAGGTGTTAAGTATGAATAACTTAGATGGGATAATGATAATTGATAAACCATATAATGTTACTAGTAGAGATGTAGTAAATAAAATATGTAAAAAATTTAATACTAAAAAAGTCGGACATACTGGAACCCTTGATCCAATAGCAACTGGAGTATTAGTATTAGGAATTAATTCTGGAACTAAAATTATAGAATTACTAACAAGTGATGAAAAAATATATGTAGCAGAAATACAAATAGGAATAAAGACTAATACAGGAGATATAACTGGAGAAATAATAGAAGAAAAAGAAATAAAAGAAATAAATATTAATTTATTAAATGATATATTAAATAAATTAACTGGTACATATATTCAAGAAGTACCAATATATTCAGCAGTAAGAGTTAATGGTAAAAGATTATATGAATATGCTAGAAATAATGAAACAGTAGAATTACCAAAAAGAGAAGTAACAATAAGTTATATAAAATTACTTGAAGAACCAACAATGATAGATAATAATTTATGTTTTAAAATAGAAACTAAAGTAAGTAAAGGAACCTATATAAGAAGTTTAATTGAAGATATAGGTAAATTAATGAATATACCTACAACAATGAAAAACTTAAGAAGAATAAGCCAAGGAATATTTACAATAGAAGAATCTAAAACTATTGAAGAAATAACAGAAAAAGATATAAAAAATATTAAAGATGCATTAAATAATTATGATAAAATAATAGTAGATGAAAACTTAGAAGCAAAAATAAGAAATGGTTCTATTATTGATAAGTTATCAGATTCAGAATTAATAGTAATATTAAATAAAAAAGAAGAATTATTAGCAATATATAAAATATATGAAAAAGATTCTACTAAAATGAAACCATTTAAAATGTTTTAGGAGGAAATATGAAAAGATTAAACGAATTATATCCATGTGATTATGATACAGAAATTAAAGATATAAAAATTAATTCTAAAGAAATAGAAAAAGGAGATATCTTCGTATGTACAACAGGTGTAACAAGAGATAGACATGATTTTATTGATGAAGCAATAGAAAAAGGTGCAAGTGCTATAGTAGTAAGTAAAGATATAAAAGCAAGTGTTCCTACTATAAAAGTAGAAGACACAAATATAGAACTTCCTTTATTAGCATCTAGATTTTATGACCATCCAGAAGATAAATTAAACATAATAGCAGTAACAGGAACTAATGGGAAAACAACAGTAGCACAAATGATTCAAGACATGCTTGGTAATGATATATGTGGATATATGGGTACTAATGGAATAATATGTAGTAAATTTAATCAATCAATTAGAAATACTACTCCAGATTCAGATAGATTATATAAATATTTTAATTCATTTGTAGAAAGTGGATGTAAATATTTAAGTATTGAAACATCAAGTGAAGCATATTATAGAAAAAGATTAGATAACTTAAAATATAAGGTAGGAATAATAACTAATATAACTGAAGACCATTTAAATATTCATAAAACTTTAGAAAATTATATCTCTTGTAAATTAGAATTACTAAAACATATAGATAAAGATGGATATGCAATATTAAATAAAGATGACAAATATTTTGAATTAGAAAAAGAAAATATAGTTTCAAATTACCTAACTTATGGTAGAGAAAATGCTGATTTAATAATAAAAGATTACAAATTATATAATAATAAAACTGATATTGTATTAGAATATAAAAATAGTACTTATGAATTAGAAAGTCCCGCATTAGGAGAATTTAATATTTATAATTTATGTGCTGCAATATTAACACTATTAACTTTTAATTATGAAATGACAGATATTATAGAAAGAATAAAAAATATTAAAACACCAGATGGTAGAGTACAATTTTTAAACTATGGTCAAAACTATGATATAGTACTAGATTATGCTCATACCCCAGATGCATTTTATAAATTATATGATTTATTAAATGGTATTAAAAAAGGTAGATTAATAACATTAACAGGATCAGCTGGTGGAAGAGAAAAAGAAAAAAGAGGATTAATGGGAAAAGTGGTATTAGATAATTCAGATTATGTAATATTTACAATGGATGATCCAAGATATGAAAATGTATTAGATATTATAGATGATTTAACAAGTATATCCGATAAAACAAATTATGAAAAAATAGTAGATAGAAAAGAAGCAATATATAAAGCATTAAGTATTGCTAAAGAAAATGACATAATATTAATAGCAGGTAAAGGTACAGATAATTATATGGCTATTGAAGACAGATATGATCCATATAATGATAAAGAAGTAATTGATTCATATTTTAATAAATAAGACTTAGGTCTTTTTTATTTTGCATATACTTTAATAGGAGGTAATATGCTAAAGAAATTAATAAAACTATTATTTACTAATTTTTCTATACTAACAGCATCATATTCAAATAATGTTTTCCCAGAACCATTAACAAATGAAGAAGAAGAAAAATATATTAATGATTATATGAATGGAGATAAATCTGCTAGAAATAAATTAATAGAGCATAATCTACGATTAGTAGCACACATAGTAAAAAAATTTGATACTAATATAAAAGATCAAGATGATTTAATCAGTATAGGTACAATAGGATTAATAAAAGGAGTTGATACATATTCAAATAAACATGGAGTGAAAATAACTACCTATTGTGCACGCTGTATAGAAAATGAAATATTAATGTATTTTAGAAGTAATAATAAAAATACAAAAAACATTTCATTAAATGAATCAGTAGGATTCGATAAAGATGGAAATGAAATAACAATAATAGATATATTAAAATCCCCTAAACCAGACTTTTTAGAAGAAATAGATAAAAAGGATAATATAAAAGCTTTAAAAAAATATTTAAAAATTTTAACAAATAGGGAACAGGAAATAATAAAAAAAAGGTACGGCTTAAGTGACACAAAAGAACAAACGCAAAAATCTATTGCAAAAGAATTAGGAATATCAAGAAGTTATGTTTCAAGAATAGAAAAAAGATCATTAACAAAAATATTAAGAGAATTTATAAAAAACGAAAAATAAAAGTATTTTTTGTTTTTTTATGATAAAATAGTTTTATAAATAGGGTGAGGGATGTATATGAAAGAAAAAAGGGTGAATAAAAAAACAAGAAGAATTAGTAAAAATGAAGAAATTACTAAAGACATAAAAAAGGACATAATACCTAAAAAAAATAACATTTTAAAACATAAAAAAGCAATTATAATTACTATATCATCAGTAATAGGAGCACTATTATTATTCTTAGGATATTACTTTATATTTGAACCATCTATAACTTTAAATGGTAAAAAAGTAATAGAAATATCTTATAACGAAAAATATGAAGATAAAGGAGCTAAATCAAAATATTTTGGTAAAGACATAACTAAAGAATTAAAAGTAAAAGGAAAAGTAAATACTAAAAAAATAGGTAAATATACTATTACATATTCAATAAAGAAAAATTTATTTAAAGTAGAAAAACAAAGAATAGTAAAAGTAGTAGATAAGAAAAAACCAAACTTAGAATTAAAAGGTGATAAAAAAGTAAGCGTATGTCCTAATAAAGATTTTGAAGAATTAGGATACACTGCAATAGATGAATATGATGGAGAAATAACAAAGAATGTAAAAGTAGATAAAAAAGATGATAAAGTTATCTATACAATTAAAGATTCTTCAGATAATGAAACAACAATAGAAAGAACAATAATAAAAGAAGATAAAACTAAACCTGAAATTAATTTAAAAGGTAATGTAACAATGTATTTATCATTAGGTAATAAATATAATGAACCCGGTTATACTGCAATAGACAATTGTGATGGGGATATAACTAAAAATGTTAAAGTAGATGGCAAAGTAGATTCATCAAAATTAGGAAAGTATACAATAAAATATACAGTAACAGATAATGAAAAAAACACTGTAACAAAAGAAAGAATAGTAACCGTATATAAACAAAATTCTGCAACAATGTCAGGTGGTATTCCTGGAGCAATATATTTAACATTTGATGATGGGCCAAATTCTTCTTCAACAGTAAAAATATTAGATATTTTAAAAGAAGAAGGAGTAAAAGCAACTTTCTTTATAACATGTAATGGACCCGATTCAGTAGTAAAAAGAGAAAACGATGAAGGACATACAGTAGCACTTCATACTGCAAGCCATGCTTGGACAATTTATTCAAATGTAGATAGTTACTTTAATGATTTAAATAAAGTAGCAACACGTGTAAAAAGAATAACTGGAAAAGATTCTAAAATAGTAAGATTCCCAGGAGGAAGTAGTAATACTGTAAGTAAAAGATATAATAAAGGTATAATGACAGTATTAACAAGTGAAGTATTAAATAGAGGATACAAATACTATGACTGGAATGTAGATGGTAATGATGCTGGTTCATGTTACTATAAGAGTAGTGAACAAGAAAGATCAAATTGTGTATACAATAATGTAACAAAAAACTTATCAAAATCTAGAAGTAATATTGTATTAATGCATGATATAAAAAGTTATACAGCATCAGCTTTAAGAAATATAATAAAGTATGGTAAGAATAATGGTTATACATTTGAAGCAATAACAACTGATACTCATATGATTACCCAAAAAGTAAATAATTAGAAGACAAGAAATTGTCTTTTT